>NZ_JACIYL010000617.1 GCF_014359955.1 Thermogutta sp.
GGCCACCCGCCCGGGGCAGGTCATGACAGACGACAGCAGGCCGTCTCTTCCCTCGGGATCTCCGTCAAATTCGAAAATGTGCAATCCCGCGCGTCTTCCGTTACCTGCATCTGAAAAGGTCGCGTGCGGCGATTTGAGGCGAGGGTGCGTCACGGCGATGAATCGTTGCTGTTGTCGGGTTCGGTTGATTGGACGCCGGAAGAGGCTGGATCCGAACGCGGTACCTCATTTTGGGAAGATTCCGAGAATAACCGTTGACGGATTTCCTCTTCGCGTTTTTTATCCTGACGGTTGAACCACCAGACGATAATTCCAATCAGCACCACCACGACCACCACAACACCGGTAAGAATCGTCGTCACCGTGGCCACCCGGCGGGACGATGCCTCGGTGGCCAATCGCACCGCTTCACGCCCTATGAGAAGGGGGGCCAGTTGCCAGGCGTTGCGTGGGGCGTCCGGTGAGAGGGCTGCCTGCGGTCGAAATGCCCACGTCTTCATGAAGAAACCCGCCACCGCGAGATTCACCGCGTATCCCGGCCCCTCACCTGGCACGACCCCTTTGGGAAGGTACCGCACGCAGAAGACGATCGGGTAATTTTGGGAATCGTCGGTGAAAAGATAAATGGTGTAATAATGGTCGATCCCAAAACGTTTTCGGATGTCGGCATCTTCGACGGAAACTTTTTCAATTCGTCTGGCCGTGCCATAAAGCACGAACAGCTTGCCCTGCTGGTGGACGGGGTCATTGAACAGAGGCACCACAGAAAACGTGGATTTCCCGAGTCGGGCCAATTCAGCCTGGGCCTCTCGCAGTAACTGGCCAGGTTCAGCACGGCCCACCGCAGCCAGGAGTTGATAGAAACATTCTCGGTCTTTTCCCGTCAGACGATACTTTTCCAGGGGATCCGAGAGCGGTTCCTCGCCGTTTTCAGAGGGTGCCTGGGGAGTGACAAAGCGTTGCGGCAACGTGTCCAAACCAACGTCGTCAAACAGACTGCAATCCATTCCCAGGCGGCCCAGCAGATTATCAGGAAACCAGCCGGGACGAGCAGTGACGAGTGCGGGCACCGGCCTGGGCTGCGTGTCCACGAGTTTGAGGAACAGGCCCCGGACGACGGTCTTTTCACGGAGCTGCTTCATCGTTTTCCACGCCCGGGGAATGTCACGCGCATACACGAGATACTCAGCATCCTGGTCTGTCACAACCCGGCAGGAGTAGTAGTGTTCCAGACCCAGCCGCTCGGCAAGTTCCGGTGGTACCGGTTCCTCAGTCCACTGAGTTGCTGTGCCCTCGACTTCCAGGACTTTTCCCCGCCACGCCTGTAAATCGGAGGACACCGCATTCCAGTCCGGGGGCGGCTGTTTCCACTCCTCCAGGTCTGTCGGCTGGAACATTCGCATATGAAACAAAAGCCGCAGAAGCAGTTCGCGCTCCTGCGGTTGCAATGGCCGACCATCCTCCAGCCCTTCCCACATGCTGTCGCTGATTCCCAACTGTTTGAGAACCGCGCGCGGCCCGGTCAAAGATGATGCCCCGGGGGCCATTTTTTCCGTGCCGGAGTGGGCCGCCGTTCCAGAATTCTGCGGAGAGGTTTCCTGGCCTGTCGGCGGGGGTGAAGTGCTCACCTCGGCAGCGACGACAGCAAACCCGCCACAAGCCACCAGGAGAAGCGTCCCTAATTGAAGCATCGTTTTCGCAGGCACTGCCAAGTTCCTTTAGCTGCTGGGAAATTCTGTTGACGCGGCAGTCGTTTCTTTGCCGGGCTCCTGTTTTTCGTCGGTGTTTGATTGGGTGGGGGGTGATCGGCTGGCCGAACTCCTCACGTTAATGGGAAAAAGCTGTTTTTCGCGGACTCGCAGCACGTACCAGAGGAAAAGACTGGTGAGGAGGGCCGCCACAATGACGACCACCCACGGGTTGGGGGGTGACTCCGCAGGCATCGGGGACCGGGCAGTCACAGGTTCCCAGCGGATGGACGGGGCCAGCACCACCGGTGCGAATCGCAGGCCATCTTTGGCCTGGTAGGCCCACCGCTTGAAAAAAACTCCCCGGATGACTGCCGGTTCCGCAATGCGTTCGCCGCGAGGAAAATGCTCCGGCAACCGAAGGCAGTACACCACGATGGGGTCGTTTTCTTCTTCAGGACAAACCCATAACTGATAATACTGAGAAATCCCCACGTCATTCGGTGGTGCGTGCAGGGGAAAGACCCCCATGACTCGACCGCGAATCTCGACGAGCTTGCCCCGGTAATCTCCCGGACGTCGGTACAGTTGGGCAAACGTCACACGTTGGGCGGGAGATCGCCACAGCTCCGCGGCGGACACCTCCTGAAGGATCTGCAGAGTTCCAAACCAGGGCTCTTTCTCTTTGCTGCGGAAAGGCGCATCATCGGCGACCGACGAATAATCCAGCCGGGCGAGGCGCGTCCCGAGAGGAGGGGCCTGCCCTCGGTCTTCCTGGGAATTTGCCGGGCCGGGCTCTTTTACGTGATTGGGACTATTCTCGCTCAGGGAAAGAGACACGCCGCCGGCCACGACGCTTTCCTGCACCACATGATTGGGATCCCCAGAAGGGCCCCAGCGCCGAGCCAGAAACCACTGGGGGACAATGGCCACCATACCCAGCAGAAATACCCATAACAGCAATTGCCATTGCTGTCTCGAGGAGGGCAGGGGAATTGACCGACGATATCCGTCGAAACGAACCATTCCGATTACCAAACAAAACCTGTGGACTCCCAGGAGGGTA
>NZ_JACIYL010000618.1 GCF_014359955.1 Thermogutta sp.
CACGCCCGAAATTACTGTGTATCAGACGCCCGACGGCCGACTCGTCTTCACATGCCCGGGCGATCTCCGCCTCCAAAATCGCTTCGCAGCGGATGCGAATCTCGTCCTCCCGCGGGAAGAAGACCACCGCCACGCCGTAGTGCCTGGGCGGGGGAAGAGCCACATCATCCCGGGCAAGTTCTTCCTCGAAAAATTCGTGCGGAATTTGAAACAGGATGCCCGCACCGTCACCGGTCACTTCGTCGGCCACAGACGCCCCGCGATGCATCAGATTAAGCAGAACCTGCTTGCCGTACTCGATGATCTGATGGTCACGGCGTCCGGATATATTCACCACCGCCCCAATACCACAGGCGTCATGCTCATATTGAGGGTCGTAAAGCCCGTAAGGTTTGGGGTGTAGCCGATCGAATACCTGCGTCATTGGTCTCAAATCCTGTTTCTGCACTATTGTCTCGTCTATCCCATTCCCGCATTGTATGCGGAAGGCTTCAGCTTTCCAAGTTGAACGAAGTGGCTTGCCCAGTGGCAGGCTGTGAAAGGCGGGAACAGGCAGCACCGTCAGGAAAGCCATCGTCCACAGGCTACCCCGGGACGATTGCCTGTATTCAGGTCTATTTTAATTGGGCTGATCCCATCGGAAGCGCAACCCCCGCCCTGGGGTGCTTACGGCGCGCCTGGCCAAAAGACGATAGAGCGTTACATAACCGCACAGGTTCGGAAAAAAATACAATCGTCTCTAAATAAGTTTTCTTTTTCCGGTTTATTGCCGATTACTGCTGACTTTTACACCAAGACAATAAAGGTATTTTCGCCCCCGAATAAATATTTGGCCGTCGGACACGGCAGGGGACGCGACGGTCCGATCGTTGACTCGGTTCACGGCCAGGACCTCGTACTTCTCCCCTGCTCTTACGACCGTGCACTGGCCGGCCGTATCCAGAAAGTAAATCCTCCCCTCGGCAGCAATCGGCGACGCCTTGATATCGCGGCCGACGCGCTCACGCCACTTCAACTCCCCCGTTTTCGCATCGAGACACTGCGCGACCCCGTTATCCGCCGCTAGATAGAGCAGCCCCTCATAGTACACGGGACTTGGCGAATCAGGATTGTTTCCCTCGTAACGCCAGAGGATCCGATCGGCCGGGAGCTCTCCGGTACCCCCGATGCGGGCGGCAAAGGTCGCACCCCGCATGCCAATCGTCGCGTACACAATGTCCCCGGCTATTGTCGGCCCGGTGATCGTCCGGTTTCCTTTCAGACCGGGCAAATACCAGAGGCGCTGGCCCGTTCGTGCGTCGTAGCAATCGAGCCATTCCGCCCCCATCACGATAATTTCCGCACGATCCCCTACCCGGCGCACGAGCGGCGTTGTGTAGGCATCGCAACTCTCCTTTTCCGCGCCGGTCATTCGTGGCGTGTACCAAACTTCCTTGCCGGATTTCACATCATGCGCCACCACATAACTCGGCTGCGGCTTCTCCTGGAGATCGGCAAGCGAGTCCTGCATGCAGACGGAAATGACCAGGCCATCCACAATGACCGGACTGTTCGCATGCCCCCACCAGATCGTGTATCGCCCGTAATCTCTTTGCAGGTTTCTCCGCCAGAGCAACTCCCCGGCAAAGGTGAAGACGGCCAGGTCTCCATTCCCGAAATGAGCCACGACGTGCTCGCCATCCGTCACTACCGAAGGACTCGCGTTGTTGTTGAGTTTGTGGAACTTCTGGTACCCTCGCGGGGCGTCTGTCGGCGTGTCGGCGGTTCCCACCTGGCGGGTCCAAACAATCCGCCCGGTTGCTTTGTCCACGCGGAGCACAAGGAGGCGATCGTCGGACTGGGTGGTCAGAAAAATCGCGTTGCCCCAGATCACCGGGGTGCTGTTCCCCCATTCCGGAATCTCCGTTTTCCAGATGATCCCCTCGCCCGTCTCTTCCGACCACCTCAGCGGCAGACCCGTCTCACGACAAACACCCGTTCCCTCCGGTCCCCGCCACGTCGGCCAGTTGTCCGCCCAAAGCACGGTCGGGAAAGCAACCGCTAACAAACAGCCAACTTTCGCAAATCCCTTAAGTTGCCAGGGGAGTCCATACGAAAACCGGCCCAATCTGGAGGCAAGCCAGTACCAATCTGACATGGAGCCACTCGATGATCTGGGAAGGACGTAGAAAGGTCCGAAAGCCAGAAGGCCACAATTCTTGATATTATTATGCTAGCTTCACTCGTCCTTTGCCCGCAACCAGCTTTGGATTGTGGGGGTGTACGGACAGAGTTCCTCATCACGGAAGAAGATGGCCAGTTCGCGGGCTGCGGACTCCGGCCCGTCCGAAGCGTGGACGAGATTCATCTGCCGGGAGCAGCCGAAATCGCCGCGGATGGTGCCGGGCGTGGCGTTGAGGCCGTTGGTGGCGCCCACCATGTCCCGCACCACCCGAATGGCTTCGGGCCCTTCCACCACCATCGCCACCACAGGGCCCGCTGTGATGAATTCCTCCAGCGACGGATACCAGGCCTTTTGCACGTGCTCTGCATAGTGTTTTCGGGCAAGCTCCTGGGTGACGCGGATCATCTTCATGGCGATGATGTTGAGGCCCTTGTCTTCAAAGCGGCTGATGATCCGCCCCATGAGCCGGCGCTGCACACAGTCTGGTTTGAGCAACACGAGGGTGCGTTCCATTCCCGATGCCTCCGTCGTTTTCTTTTGCAGAGCATTTCCTGCCGGAAAATGTTCATCCACTTGGTAAATTCATGAAG
>NZ_JACIYL010000619.1 GCF_014359955.1 Thermogutta sp.
AATCGTTGCACGAAACCGCTCTCGGGGAAACGGACGGCCGTGCGCCCCTTCTCGATGCCAGTTCCCTGCAAACCGACGTTCCCGCGAAGACGGAAACAGAGCAGCCGGATTCTGGAGACGCGTTCCGGCAACACGGGGATGAAAGCCAGTCGGCAACAATCGTTTCCGACCAGCAAACAGCGAGTGGCGCTTCGCAGAGTACCGAAGACACGGGCCAGGAGGATCGCGAGTTCCCCACCGTCTTGGGACATTACGAGCTTTTGGAAGAGATCGGCCGGGGCGCCACCGCCATCGTGTACAAAGCCCGGGACCTGCGGCTAAAACGATTCGTCGCTCTCAAGGTGGTAAACCAGGCCGCCTGGGACAAAACGGCGCGGCAACGTTTTCTCGCCGAGGTCGAAGCCGCCGCCGCTCTCCGCCATCCTCATATCGTGCAAATTTACGAAATCGGCGAGAGTGCCGAGTCCTGGTTCGTGGCCATGGAGTACCTCGAGGGAGGCTCCCTCGCCGATCGGCCCGACAAGGTATGGAGTCCCCGCGAGGCCGCAAAGATGGTGGCCACTCTCGCCCGCGCCGTCCAGTACGCCCATGAACACCATATCCTGCATCGCGACCTGAAACCGGCCAACGTTCTTCTGGATGCCGACGGCAGTCCGAAAATTGCGGATTTCGGATTGGCCAAACGTTTGGATGAGAAATCTCTTATGACCACCGAGGAGGAGTTGATCGGGACGCCTGCTTATATGGCCCCCGAACAAACTTCCAGCGAGATCGGACGGGTCGGGCCGGCCACCGACGTTTACGCCCTGGGCGCCATCCTGTACGAGCTCCTGACGGGTCGCCCACCGTTTCACGGGCGAAACGTCATCGAAACGTTGCTTCAGGTTCGGCATCAGGACCCCGTTCCCCCCAACCGTCTCCAACCCTCGGTCCACCGCGATCTGGTAACGATCTGTCTGAAATGTCTGGAGAAAGACCCCAGCCGGCGCTACCCCTCGGCTGGTGCCCTGGCCGACGATCTCCATCGGTTTCTGGAAGGGCAGGTCATTTGGGCACGCCCGGCGGGACCGGTCGAGCGGGCCCTCAAGTGGCTGCGCCGACACACCACGGTCGCCCTTTCACTGGCGGCCATCGCGGTGTCCGTGTCGGTCGCCATCGTGGGGCTGCGCTGGTACGCCAGTGAGATGGAGCGGATCGAGGCCGATCGGCGCGCCCTCAGCCATCTCGCCGAACAGCAGGCGGAGGAACTCCGCTCCCAGGAGGATGCCTCGCGCCACCAACGCTATGTGGACGCGCTGTTTCGCGCGGAAGAACTCCTTTTTGAAAACCCCGCCCAGGCCCTCGCCATCCTCGAAGATCATGATCGCTGCCCCCCCGATCTCCGCGACTTTGTCTGGAATCTCCTTCACAACCTCTGTCTGGAAGGCCGCACGTCCTGGACCGTCGCCCCCAGTGAGGACAAATGGGTCCGCCGTCTCGTGATGTCTCCCGATGGCCGCTTCCTTCTCTGGGGAACCTGGGACGGCTCGATCATCCTGTGGGACACCCAGGCGCATATCGTCAAAGAGACGCTGCCCGCTCATTCCGACTGGATCGCCGCGATGGCGTTTGCTCCGACCGGTGATGTCTTCGCCACCAGTTCGTACGACCATACGATCCATCTGTGGCAGTGGACTCCCTCGGAAGAGCCGCCCGTCCGCCTCATTCGCGCGTTTCCCCTGACCGAAGACGACGTGGCTTGGGACGTCGCGTTTCACCCGCAAGGCGAATTCCTCCTGGCCGCAACCGACGGCGGAGTGGGCGTCTTCAAGATCTCTCAGGGCCGTGACGATTTCGCGGCCACGGGTAAAATGACGACGGGAGATCCACCGGGCTCGGCTCGCCCGGCTCACACCCATAAAGTCACCGTCCTCACGCCAAACGTTCTCCGCACCCTGGGACCGGGCGATGCCGTGTTCTTCGCGATTCCTTCCGTCAATTCGGGAGTCCAGCGGCCTATTGTCGTTCGGGAATCCGCGCGATTTTCCGCAGGAATGTTTCGCTCGGTGGCGATTGCTCCGAACGGCCGCCTCATCGCCTGTGGATCGGCGAATGGCCGCGTGGCCCTCGTCTCCTGGCCGGATCTGGAAATCGTCCACCAGGTTCGCGAGTTTCAGGAGCCGGTGTGGTCCCTCGACTTTTCGCCGGACAGCAATTTGCTGGCGGGAGCTGCCGGTGGTAGCATCTGGCTCTACAACCTCACCACGCGCCAGGCCCGATACCTCCGCGATGTCCATTTCCATCCCATCCGAACGGTCCGCTTTTCTCCGGACGGGCGTTATCTCCTCACGGCCGCGGAAGACTACACCGCCCGCGTGTGGGACGTCCGGAATCTCTCCCAAAGCCATCGGCTGAGTGCCCACACGGGCTACGCCGTGTATGGAACTTTCTCCAAAGATTCCCGATTGGTGTACACCGCCTCCCAGGGTATTCTCAATGTCTGGGATCTGGAAAAGCAGGAGGTGCCTCCCCGCCTGGAGACAGAGAACCGCATCGTGCGGGCAATCGCTGTATCCCCGGATGGCACCCGCATCGCCACGGTGGAAGGCCTGGCCTTTCGGGACTCCACCATCAGCCTGTGGGACACAGCCACAAGAACCCGTCTGGTGAGCGCCAAGCAGGCCGGACTCAGTGACGAGTGGCTCTTCTTCACCGCCGATGGTCAGTGGATTGTCACGGTGGTCCGGGAGCGGCAGCTCCAG
>NZ_JACIYL010000062.1 GCF_014359955.1 Thermogutta sp.
GCTCAAATCAACGTCTTTTTCGGCTTGCCAGACTCTGTTGCCGGATCGTGTGGACACGGCATCATCGTATGTTGGTGGGGGGATATGCCCCATTATCGGCATACAAGGGCTCTGCCGGATTTTCGCAATTTCGTTGGTTTGAGATGGCGGCAGAGTGGCGAGGTGGACCTGGCGACGCACTTGGGAACAGGGGGAAGGTCGGGCATCCGACGGGGTTAACCACGCGCGAAGTTTCGTTTTCGGCGGGAAATTGCCCGGTGCCCTCTTCCGTTTCCGCATAATTCCCGTTGGTCCGGCGCGGTTCAGCCTGGTACCGCCGCGGCCGGGAGGAGCTGCGATTTCACTCGGCCCTGCTTCTCCAGGACCAGGGTTGGCATTTTCAACGATCCCTGCACCCTTTAGAATGAGCGTTTTCGGTGAGGGAATCCCGTTTCTGCTATCCCAGCCCGTTTGTTCATCGTATTCGTCATCCCTTGAAGAGTTAAGGGACCGAGTGGCGGAGTCACGAGGCGGCAGGCACCGGTCGCCAGCGGGCCGGGGACGGACTTTTTGGCGGGCCCCACCGCGGAAACTGGTGCCGGGAATGCCCGGGAATTGTCGAGACGCGAGCGGAGTACTCAACCCAATCAACGGAAAGTCAGCGTCATATGGCCAGTCCTTTCAAAGTCTTCCGGAAGAACGCCAAACTCCTGCTGGTGGGACTTTTTCTCCTGTCGATGGTCAGCTTCGTGGTCATTCCGAGCTTTCTCCAGTGGCTGGAGACCCAGCAGAGGCACACAGCAGGCATCGCCGTAACCACTGTCAAATTCGGTGATCTTTCTGATGCACAACTGGCCTCTCTCCGCAGGGAACGGGCTGTGGTTCGCCGTTTCCTGGAAGCGCTCATGCAGCGGATCGAAGAGCTCAAGGGCAACAGCTTTCGCGTCCGCCTTGCCCTGATGACCATTGATCAACCCACCGATGAGAATCTCGTGCGGTCCTGGCTCATCGCACAGTATGCCCGGCAAATGGGGCTGAAAATCACCGACCAGAGTGTCAATGCGTTCCTCCGCGGCTTGATTGATGCTTCGGGCGTGCCGCTGTCGCAGAGTGATCTGGTCAACCTGATGAGGTCCCGGAACATCGACGAGAACGTTCTGTTCGCAGGTCTAGAGCACGAACTGCTGGTCCTCCGCTATATGCAGCTTGCTGGTCTGGACCTGTTGAGTCTGCAACCCGGTCTAACCGGTGAAACGCCTGGTGCCCGCTGGGATTATTTCCTCCGGTTGAACAGAATGGCCTCCGTCGAGCTCTGCGCTTTCCCTGTGGAAAAATACATCGACCAGGTACCCACGCCCGACGAACGCACTGTGCGGAGTTTCTTCGAAGAATACAAGACCCGGCTGCCCAATCCCCAATCGCCCGAACCCGGCTTTAAGGTTCCCAACAAGGTAACCCTCGAATACCTGAAGGCCGATTTCCAGAAATGGCTCCTCAATACGAAGATTCCCGACGAGGAACTGCGGCGTGTGTACGAAGAGCGAAAGGACCAACTGTTCCTCCGCCCTGCGCCACCCCCAACAGAGACCAACGCGACTCCGCCTTCCCAGACAACTCCACCTTCCGAATCTTCCCAACCGGCAGGGAATCCGTCATCCGGCGGGTCTCCGCAGGCTTCCCCTGAAGGTACGCAAACCCCGGCAGCCGGGGCGGAGAAATCCCCTGCGGCATCGACGCCCGCTTCCGAGCAGCCGACTTCCCAGGCTGCACCATCCCCCAAGGAAACACCCTCTCAACCGGGCGAACAATCTCAGCCGAAGGCCGAACAGGGCACGTCGGAACCGCAAACGCAACCCTCATCCGGAACGAGCGAGCCCCAACCCACGGAGGGATCGCGTGCGGAAAGCCGCGTGAAAGTGCTTTTCACTGCTTTCGAAGAATCCGCAGAAAAGGCTGGGGAGAAGGCACCGGGCAACGAGGAGCAACCCCCAAAGCCGGAACAAACGCCTGCCTCGGCATCCGAGGCACCACCGACCCCATCACCGGCGCCGGCTGCCTCCTCGGAGGAAAAGCCCCAGACAGGCGATTCTTCCAAGGAGCAACCGCCGGAAACACCGCCCGCTGCCCCCCAAGCACCGGCTTCCCCACCGCAGCCAGCATCCCAGACACAACCCCCTGCCACACCGGCCCAAACACCGTCCCAGCAACCCGCTGCTGAGGAGTCCAAATACCGTCCCTTTGAAGAGGTCAAAGATCAGGTTCGCTCATTGATCATCAGCGAACGGATTAAGGCGGTCCTCGACGAACTCGAGGAAATTATGCGTCAATATCAGGGCGACCTGGCCAATTACGAGGCGGCCAAAGAGGAGGCGGAAAGGGCCCAACAGCCGGTGCCTCCCGCACCGACGCGTCCCGACCTCCGCAAGCTCGCCCAGGAAAAAGGACTCGACTACTACGTCGTGGAAGATGCCGCGATTTGGGACCTGGCGGACCGCGACATCGGCAAGGCGTTCGATCTTTCGGGCAATCCGGTGCTGCGTTCGGTGTTTGATCTGGCCGAGTTCCTGACCCTCCGGGCAGTGGACCAGGACAATAATCAGTACCTGGTGTGGGTCACCGCAAAGGTCAAAGAACATGTGCCAACGCTGGACGAGCCCGGTGTACGCGAGCAGGTCATCCACACCTGGCGGATGCAGGAGGCGCGGAAGTTGGCCGAAAAGGAAGTCCAGGCGTTGGCCGAGAAAGTCAATGCAGCACGGCAATCCCTGGTAGAGTTCTATAAGGCGACCAAACAGGCAGACCCGACCGTGGATCTGCCGGAGCCCGTGGAAACCGAACCATTCACCTGGCTCACCTACGGAGAGTTTGACGTGGTACGACTGACCCAATTACCGCCGCGGATCAGTCCCATCAAAGTCCGTGTCAAAGATCCCGCCAGCGGGCTTATTGTGGAAAAAGACGTGGTCAAAGATGCCGGTAACGATTTTATGGCGGCCGTCTTCTCCCTGGATGTTGGTCAGGCGGGCCTGGCGTGGAACCAGCCCCGGACCGTCGCGTACCTGGTCAGGGTCCTGGAGTTCCAGCCGCCGATGGAGCAGCTTTTTGAACGCTTCATGCGGGATACCCGGGGATCGTACATGGATGTCGTCCAGTTCGATCTCGCAGCAATGTATCAGCGGTGGATCCAAAATCTTGAGAAAGAGGCCGGATTGAAGTGGGTCCATCCGGCGGGAAGCGAGATACCCATAGACTGACCAGGGATCGAGATCATTTTCTTTGAAATACTCCCATCACCCCGCCGAGTCGGCCAACTCCTCGTCGTGGTGATGGTGAGCGTAGGTCTTTTGGAGATCCCCGAACAGGTGCGTCAGTTGTTCGCGAAGCATCAATCGTGCCCGCATCAATCGGATCTTCGCGTTCGCTTCGCTGATATTGAGCAGTCGGGCAGTCTCGGCCGTGGAAAGACCCTCGATATCCCGCAGAATAAAAACGAGACGATACTTTTCATCCAGAGACTGAAGGGCGTTTTCCACCAATTCCCGGGTTTCCTTTCGGGCAAGGATTTCCTCGGGACTTTCCCGCCACTCGGCGATCGCCTGCGGTAAGGGAAGATCGTTCTCTTCATCGGCGTGGGAGCCGCCTTCCAGGGGGAGAGTGGCCCGAACCGCCTGCCGTCGCAGTAGCGCCAGTGCGTGATTGGTGGCGATTCGCAGCAGCCATGTGGAAAAGGCTGAATCTCCGCGAAAATCGTCCAGGTGCTCAAGCAGTGTGAGAAACGTCTGCTGAACCACCTCCTCGGCGTCATGGGGACGCGACACGATCCGTCGGGCCAGGGCGTAGATCCGGCGCTCGTACCGGTTCACCAGGGACTCGAATGCGCCGAAGTCGCCCTTTCGGGCGTTTTCCAAAAGCTGTTCGTCGGACAGTGAAAGAGAATTGTCTTCAGAGAGGGCCATTCTTTTTCGCGCTTTCGACACAACTCGTGGGAGAACCTATGCTGTAATATCGCGGAATTGCCTCGCCGTTGCAACGGCAGTTCACCGCCGCAGGAAGCCGGAAAGCGACGCCGTCCGACGAAACGCCGCTTACCCCCCCGAGTAGGCCGACCAGTATTCGCGGAGGATTCTCTCGGCCACCTTTTCCGGTCGAAATGGCTCGCTCACCGGCACAAAGCGACACTCCTCGAGATGCCGAAACCATGTGAGCTGCCGCTTGGCAAATTGACGCGTGCGGGTTTTCACGAGCTCCACCGTTTCCTCGTAGGAGCGCTGGCCTTCGAGGTACTCGAGGACTTCCCGGTATCCCAGAGCTTGTCGCGCGGTATGGCTGAACTGGCATCCCCGGGCGAGAAGGCCCTTCACTTCCTCCACGAGTCCCTCGGCAAACATCTGGTCCACCCGCCGGTTGATCCGCTCATAAAGCAAATCCCGGGGCCAATCGAGGACCAGCACACGGCCTTTTGCGACTTCTGACGGATGTTCGAACTGTCGCTGCCAGTGGCTGAGCGGCTGGCCGGTCTTTTCATAAACTTCCAGCGCCCGAATGATCCGCCGCAGGTCATGGGGGTGAATTCTGCGGGCGGCCTCCGGATCGACAGAACTCAATTTTGCGTGAAGCGCCTGCGATCCATGAACACTGGCCAAGAGCCGCAGTTGCTCGCGGAGTTCCCAATCTGCACCCGGTCCTTCAAACATGCCCCGCAGTAAGGCCTTCAGATAGAGGGGAGTTCCCCCAACAAACAGGGCACTCCGTTGCCGGGACCGGATGTCGCTGAGAGCCCGTTCGACATCGTCAAGGTAGCGGGCAAGGCTGTAGTCCTCCCTGGGCTCGATCATGTCGATCAGGTGGTGGCGGACGCGGCTGCGTTCGGCCGGCGTGGGTTTGGCCGTTCCAATATCCATCCCCCTGTACACGGCCATCGAATCGAGGGAGATGATCTCCGCTCCGAGTTGCTCGGCCAGACAAATCCCCACCGCAGTTTTGCCTGAAGCGGTCGGACCGACCAGAAACAACGTGTCCTGTATATCCACGCGCTTCTCGTAAGGCATTTTTTCGGCTTTCTTTCGCGCTGAGAAAGCAATCTCCAAAAGTGGGACTCAAAGCCGCTACCCCATCACTACCAATCATTTTTGTCGAGATAAGCGGTACTGGCGAGCGCCGATCATCTTTCGCTGCCCAGCCAATCAGCGCACGTCAAGTACCCACCACGTCAAATTCTTGATCACGGCACCGACCCACTCTTGCATCGAGTTGTGAACCGGCTAAACTGAGCGAAGAATTTTAACTGACGAAATTCCGCATGGATTGCGGCATGCTTTCAAGGGAGTAACAAGGCGGGCAGCAGAGGTGAAAAAGGTTCTTCGGGGAAGGAATTGGGACGAAACGTCCATTTCCCCAGTGGTCTCACGACAATCCTGGCTGGCAAGTGGAGGATGACCATGCTCCAGAAGACACTGTCCCGATGGCTTGTGTGTTTGGTCGCAGTCGCTTTCCTGACGGGTTGTCCCAAACCCGCCACTGAACGCGGGCAAAAGCCGGCCGCGCATACGACCGGTCCTGCGACCGCTGAAGCTGCGCCGAGCGCGACCCAGCCCGCAGCGCCGTCAACAACTGAGCAGGCTGCTCAACCGAGTGAAGCACAACCGGCCGAGCAACCGTCCCAGGCGGCACCCTCCGAGGAGGCAGCGAAGCCTGAGGCTCAGCAGCCAGCACCAGCCCCGACGCAACAGGAGGCCATGCCTGCTCCGGAGACGACTCCTCCGGCCGCGGAAAGCCAGCCCGCCCAACCGGCAGCACAGCAGGAATCGGCTGAAAAACCGAAAGGGGAGGCCTCTTCACAGCCTGCTGAGAAACCCGCTGATCCCCAGCCCGCCGGAGCCCAACGCGCGGCTCCTCAGGGAACTCCGTATGAAGTCAAAGTGCCACTGGGGTTGCCTCCTCTCCCCATTCCGGAAGACAATCCCATGACCGTGGAGAAGATCGAGCTGGGGAAGATGCTTTACTTCGATAAACGTGTCAGCGCGGATGGCTCAGTCTCCTGCGCGACGTGCCACGATCCGAACATGGCCTGGGCGGAACACACGCCGACCAGCAAAGGGATCCACGGCCAGGTAGGCACCCGCAATGCGCCCACAGTCATCAATGCCGCCTATGCAACATCGCAATTTTGGGATGGTCGAGCCAAGACATTGGAAGAACAGGCACTGGGACCAGTGGCCAATCCCATCGAGATGGGCCATACCATCGAGGGAATGGTGCAATCACTGGATGGGATTCCCCAGTACAAGGAGCTCTTCCAGAAAGTATTCGGAACGGGTGTCACGCCGGAAAATTTCGCCAAGGCCATCGCCGCTTTTGAACGCACGGTGCTGAGCGGCAATTCGCCCTACGACCGGTATCGGGCAGGTGACGAAAACGCCCTCACCGAGGCGCAGAAGCGCGGGCTGAAGGTGTTTGAAGAATCCGGCTGCGCGGACTGCCACACGCCACCCCTGTTCAGCAGCTATGAGTTCTACAACGCAGGGGTGGGTATGAACAAGGAAAAGCCCGACGAAGGCCGCAAAGCTGTCACGGGCAAGGACGAGGACTTCGGCAAGTTCCGCGTTCCCAGCCTCCGCGAAGTTGCCAACACGGCTCCGTATTTCCACGACGGCAGTGCCGCCACGCTTGAGGAAGCGGTCGCTGTGATGGCGGCGGGTGGGATTGATAATCCCCACCGATCCGAAGAGTTCGACACCGTCCGAGAAGCCAAGATCACTCCCGAGCAGCAAAAAGATCTCGTGGAGTTCCTGAAGGCCCTTTCCGGCGAATATCCCAAAATTGAGCCACCCCAACTGCCGTGACAAGCGATTTTCGGAGGAGTCCCGCATTAACGGCGGGGATTTGGTGACGCAGATCAGATCACCTTCGCTTTCTGACCGGCGACCTCGATGCGCAATTCGCCGGTGCTGCAGGTGAAGGTGATTTTTCTTCCCTGGGTCCCTCCGACATCTTCGGCAGTGATGGGGATCCCCACCGTCTTCAAAATCTCGCGGACGGTCGCAATATTATCGTCCCCGATTTGCAGGGGACCACCCACGCGGAACATGTTGGCGCCCCCCGCGATTTTGGCAACAAGACCGGGCTTAGGGCAGCCCATCCTGGCCAGTTGCTCGAGCATGGTGGGAATCGCCGTATCGGCAAATTTTCCTGGCTGGCCGTTCTGACCGTGAGATTTGGGAAGCACCACGTGCGCAATGGCCCCCAGGCTCAGCCGGGGATGCCACAGGACGACGGCTACACATGATCCAAGGACCGAAGTGAATTGTGTGGAACGATCACCAGTGGCGATCTGACCCATCCCGACGTTGATCACCTGTCCTTTGACGGAAGTTGCTTCAGCGTTTGCCAGAGTGTGCATGGTTATTCCCTACCAGTATGTCAATGGGCGGTTAGCGCTGTTTGGCATGGGTAATGGTTTTGCCGATCAACTATTTGGTTTGACGGCAATGGCGTTTTCCAGCATGCGACGAAATTCAGGCGATGGCACGAAAAGCACGTGCCAGTTGAGGGCTTCTCCCTCGCGATGAAAACCGGTCCGTCCAATAAGCGCCACGTCCGAGGCCGCAGCCTGCTCCACCAGGGCCTGCTGAATGACGCTGGCAAAATAATCCCGTACAAAATACGGCGGGCTGGGGATGATCGCGCGACCGAGTAAGCGGGTCAACGCGTTCATGTACGCACAGCCCAGGATGTTCCCCGTCTCCGTGAGCGCCGAAATCTCCAGCTCGTCCCATTCGGGGCTGGTGTTGCGAACGCGACGGGTCAAAGTGGCGGCCAGTTGTCTTGCATTCTCCTCATCAAAGGTGAGGATGAGCACGGTGCCCGGATCGGATTCAACCCCCAGAATGACCATGGTGAGAAGGTCATCGCCGAATCCGAGCTCGCTGGCCACCGAATGGAGCGGGATTTCCCGCACCTCGTCGAGAGTCAAGGTGATCAATCCATCCGTCCATCGACACATCGCGGCTGACGCATCATGGGTGGCCGCGGCAAAGAGAGGACGGAAGATTTCTGCTCGGTTGGTAGCAATGGTGCTGGTCATGATCACTCCTCTAACGATTCAGTGTGTTTGCCACGAAAAACGCCTTTTGGCTCCAGATGTCGTTCCTGCCTTCATCCTGGAAACCGTGTTCTCCATCATGAATGCACCGCGCTGCGACGACTGATCATGCTCAAAAGGGCGGCCACGTCCAAAATGAGTGACACGCGACCGTTCCCCAAAATACTTGCCCCGGCAATACCCGGGATATTGCGATAGTTTTCAGCGATCGATTTGATGACGACATCCTCTTCGCCGAGGACCTCGTCCACGACCAGCCCAACTTCGTGCTCTTCATCCCCCAAAACAACCAGGGTTGTTTCCTCCCGGGAACCATCCTCGAAATAAGAGCCATAGCAGTGCGAAGTAAACACCTCTCCTAGCTCAATAACCGAAATGACGCGGTCCCTGATGCGGGCGGTTTTCATTCCGTGGATGGTGGTGAGGTTTTCTCTGCGGGCGGCTACGATCTCACGCACTGCCTCGATGGGCATGGCGAAGACGTCGCCGTCGATCCGCACCAGGAGGCTGGGAAGAATCGCCAAGGTGAGTGGCAATTTGATGGTCACCTTCGTTCCCACGCCCGGTTCACTGGTCAGTTCGATGGCACCGCTCAGCTCTTCGATCTTGGCTTTGACGATGTCCATGCCCATTCCACGTCCAGACACCTCCGTGACTTTCTCGGCGGTGCTCAGGCCGGGGAGGAAAATGAGTTGGTAAATCTCTTCGCGGGACATTTTCTCCGCCTGGGCAGGGCTGATGAGATTGCGATCCAGGGCTTTCTTGAGAATCCGATCGGCATCCAGTCCCTTCCCATCGTCGCTGACTTCAATAACGATGGAGTTCCCGCGATGGAACGCGTTCAGCGTGATCGTTCCGACCACTGGTTTGCCCACCTTTTCCCGGACCTCTGGCGGTTCAATTCCGTGGTCGGCCGCATTGCGGACCAAGTGGATGAGCGGGTCGCCCAGCTCGTCGATCATCCGCTTGTCGAGTTCGGTCTTTTCTCCATTAATCACAAGCTGGATTTGTTTGCCATTGAGGCGGGTCACGTCGCGAACCACCCGTTTGAACCGATTGAAGAGCGGCCCAATGGGCACCATCCGCGTTTCCATCACCGCCCGCTGAATCCCGTCCGTGACACGATCGAGCTGATGGACGGCCTCCATGAGCTGGTTGACGACGATGCGGGCTTCGGAGACTGCTTCCAGTTCCTGGCTGAGCAGTTCCAGCTCTTTCTCCAATCGATTCCAGGTAACGCGACTGAGACTTCCTCCATGGCGCGATGCTCCCTCATCGTCTGACCAGGCAGCGGACCGTTCCAGTGAATCTTTCACCCCACGGAGGATCTGAATGGCACGATTACTGTGGAATCGCTGTTTGAGCTTTTCCGAAAGCTCGGAGAGCCTTGCCCGAGTGATCACAAGCTGGCCGGCCAGATTCATGAGCTGATCGAGACGCTCAATATCGACGCGGAGTGTCTCCACACTCTTGGCCGGCTCCGTGGTTTTTGCCTTGGCGCTCCCCTGCTCATCGGGGCGGGATGAAGAGGTTGGTACGCCCGGTTTCGCCTTTTCTGCGGGTTGTGCTGCTCCGGCCCGGGCATCCTCCTCTGATTTGCCGCGAGGAGCCGCTGCACATCCGGGAACCGCAGGCTGTTCTGGAGTGACAGGATGGAGCGTGATGCCTCGCACGCCGCCGACGCGAAGCACGCGGGTTATTTCCTCGAGCGATTTCTCGGTAGCGACGATAAACTCCACGGCAGGAAGCGACTCACGATTTTCCAGTTCCTCGACAGGAGGAATGTATTCCAATACCTCGCCGATGTGGCAGAGCTTCTCGTGAAGCAGTTGGCCTTTCAGTCCACTCAACTGTAAACCGGGCTGGAGTTCGACACGGCCCAGAACGACGGGGCGATCGAATTCACGCGCCTTCTCCAGAAACTGAGCCGGCGGCCACTGATCCGAGGCACCTTTCTCGCCATGGGACTCTGTGGAGGTGCCGGGCCCTTCATCTCCCTGAAAACGCTCACCCTCCTTTTCCGGTGCGTTGGCTCCCTGCGCCACCCCCTGCTGATGAGCGATCAGTGCAGCGGCGACCGGTGCAAAATCGACCGTCGGAGCCGTCCCCTGGCGAAGCTGCTCCAGGAATTCGCGGAGGCTGTCGGTGGCCTTCAGCAACCAGTCGTTGAGCTCGGGGGTATTAAGTCGCCTGCCCTGATCGAGCAGCATCTGGAGGACGTCTTCCATCAGATGAGCCAGTTTGGACGCCCGATGAAAACCGACCGAAGCTGCCGCTCCTTTGATCCGGTGGGCGGTGCAGAGAAGGCTCTCCAATTCTTCGCGGGTTCCCCCACCTTCCACGGCCACCAGCGTCTCGCTCAACGAGTCCAGACCCTGTTCCAGCTCGTCGATGAAAAGGGCGAGATATTTCGAATTCAGATCGGCCTCGTCGGTCACCTGCTGGAATTCTGTAGTAGCGCGGTCCAGAAATTCTTTCGGCACGGCCGACGAATGAGGCCTTTCCTGGGGTGCCGATCCCTCCTCGGTGAGAACCTGTTGCACTCCCTGCACGGCGTGATCGAGGGCCTGTTCGACGTGTTTGGACAGAGACGACGCGGTTGTCCTGTCGCCTTCCAGAAAACGCGTCATCGCCTCGACGATGTCGCCCGCTTCGATAGGTTCAGGTGTTGGATCTTTGAGGGCTTCGACCATTGCCCGCAAGCGGTCCG
>NZ_JACIYL010000620.1 GCF_014359955.1 Thermogutta sp.
CGGCCCGGGCGGCGCAGGTTTGGATTCCGGCTCGGGTGGGCGATATCGAGCTGGAAAACTGTATAGGCCCCGGCTATTACCCAGATCCCACGGCAGAACAGGTTGTGCCTATTGTGGATCCTTCTGATCCCAACTACGGGCCGTCATCAGGGGGGATGACGTTCATCATTCCGTACGATCCTAATAGCCCGAAGTGGCAGAAGATCGTCACCGCGGCCGTGCTCGCGCTGATGCCCATCTGCCCGTCCCGGGATCTTGGGCTCTCCGTGCCACCCTCTGCTGCTGCGGCGGCACAACTGGTGCGGCAGGCGTATTTGCAGAATGTTCCTAACGCCAGCGGTATTCCCCGGGTGCCCCAACGTCTGGAAAACAAGCTGGCCTATGCCCTGCTGGCGACGGAAGTGGAGTTGCGGTTTTTCCACTCCAATCGGGAACCGCCGCTCGTGCCCTATTATCTGGAAGATGACATTTACCAGTTTCGGCCGAACGAACTGGGATTTCAGGATACGGTTACCGTCACGGTCACGCACCACATGGCGCTGCTCCCCGGGCCGGGCAGGTTTTTGGCCCGCGCAGTACGGCGCCCTGACGGCCTGCCTGACAAAGTGGCCCAGGAGATCGAAGTCCGCAACGGCATTGCCACGTACCCGCTGCGGGCGTCCATCACCTTGGGACACGAAGGCGAAAAATCGGTGATTCCTTATACATATTGGCTTTCAAGCATGTTTTGACAGAATCCTTCAGGCTGCTCGGTGCTCCGGGGCATCGGGGAATGTGAACCCGTCGTGTGACCGAAGTAGAATGGGTGCCGGTGGACTGGCAGGGGATGTTCCCGCCGGGTGCGCATGACTGGGGAGAGAGACCGGCGATGCGACCGATTGCCGAGAGAATCCGACGACTACCGAGGGACGACTCCGGCGCGATGAGCGTCGTGGCCGTCTTTGCGGTTCTGCTGTTAACTATTCTGCTGGGAATGGTCATGAACGTGGGGCGGGCGGTGGATCACAAGATGCGGCTGCAAAATGCCGCGGATGCTGTTGCCTATTCGGGCGGGGTGGTCATTGCCCGCGGAATGAATGCGCTCGCCTTCAGTAATCATCTCCTGTGTGATGTGTTTGCCTTGACCGCGTTCATGCGGGAGGCTCGGGATCGCAATGCAGAACAGTTTGTGCCCGCCATCCTCGAGACGTGGAATCAGGAAGCCCCGGTTTTTGCCCAGTCGAATTTTCCCAAGTTCATTCCGTTGGCGACAGCCATCCCCGCGAAGACGCCGTTGGAGCAGGCTCTTGTGACGGCCTACAGCGAATGGGCTGCTGCTGCCAGCCAGCAGATTCTGCCCACCCTGGAATTCATCCTCAGCCAGGAACTCATTCCGGAATATGAGCGGGCGGTCGTGGCCGCGTTCCCGGATATTGCCCAGCAGGCTGCCATGGAGGTGGCGCGACGTAACGGCCGACCGGACTTCGGCCGGGGTGAAATGCTGGGCGTCCTCTGGCGAACCAACGTGACTCCCGTCGGTGGGGCAGGGGAGCTTTACGAGCGGACGCTACCGGTCGTGGATCCGGTCATGGACCAGTATCCTAATCAGGCGGACTATTTCAATACGGCGCGGAGTCAGCGGCAGCGGCTCGCTCGGCATTATCTGGATATGTGGAACGATCGGGCGATGCTGTTTTTCGACCGAGAAGCCAAGATGAGCCAGTTCGGCAGACTCTGGCGCAACTTCACGTGTGGGCAGTTAGAGAGGCTGCTCAATGAATATCCCGCCAGCAATCTGCCGTTCGTTATCCGCACACCCGGCGATGAAATTGTGGATCCCAACGCCCATCTGGATCAGTACTTCACGTTCGTGGGAGTGGCGTATTGGCGACCCATGCGTCCCATCTTGCCGGGGCTGTTTGGTCATCCCTTGAGCAGTGACACCATCGCCTTTGCGCAGGTGCGGGTGTTCGTTCCCCGGCGGCGGTTGGTGTGGGAGTATTTCGTGCCGGAGCGGCAAACCGATCCTCTGGGAGGCGTTCCGGGCGATTTTGCCGAATTGCCCGTGGAGGATACTTCCCCACCCGGGGAAGAAGAAAATGTCGAGGGCACCTGGCAGGTTGTTCGCGAGGATGTGCCCACCCACTGGGACCTTCTCAATCAGCACTGGACGTGTACTTTGCAGCCGGCGACGGTGTGGAGTCTGCCGGCTATTCTGCAGACTCCGCCTCCTTTGCCGGAATTCGCCGGTTGGAACTTGCGGTTGCCTTCGCTTCCAGGTTGGACGGCCGCTGATATTCAGAAGATCAGTCCGCACTGAAAAATGCCCTCGGGTTGACCCTCTGGGCGTGAATAAAGCGGTATGTGTATGCGACATGGTGTAAAAAAGTCCGAAGCGACAGGCCGAAACGGCTCTCAGTTCGACGCTCCTCGGATTTCGCAGGGCACGCTGGGGATGAGCAGGCATCGATCAGACCGTTGTGGACTGGCTCCGCTGGAACTGGTGATCGCAGTTCCCCTCTTCCTGTTCATGATGGCTTTGATGATCAATTTTGGGACGGTGGCGGCATGGCGGGTGCGGGCGCTGGCTGTGGCGCGGCATGCGGTGTGGGCGAGTCGTCATCCGCGGAATCTCGCACTTGCGCCGCGGCCTGAGTACTGGCCGACAAACGCCGGTCTGGGAAGCGGAGGGGACGCCGACGCTCCCGTATTGGATGATCCGCGTGTCAATCTGCCGGTGGCGCGGGGGCCGAGATTGG
>NZ_JACIYL010000621.1 GCF_014359955.1 Thermogutta sp.
GCGGGGATGGCTTCGCTTTCTTCCGCGGCCACAGCCTGCGCTTGCATTCCCCCAGGTCGGCAACTAAAGTGGCCAATAATCGCGAAGAAAAAGATTTGTTTTTACCTTTTTAATATGCGGAAAGATTTGTTCGAACCAGTTGAATTTCTGCTGAAGGCGAGAAGTTCTTTCGGAGGTTCTTAAGAACCGGGACGGTATGAGGTTGCCCCTGACAGCGTTAAGGAGCCTGTCGATGGCGCTGGTCCTGCGTGCGTTTCATCTGTACACAAACCTGCCGGGTCGGGAAGCACCGCTTGTCCATGTCGTTGGTCGCAAAGGGGGGCTCATTTCTTTCATCCTCACCCTGTTGCAACTCCAGAACGAGACTCATCTGATGGTGACGCCTCTGGCGGTGGAATTGGAGACGCAAAGTCTCTTCGGAGTGTCGCGCGTGACGGTTCCCCTTGGACATATCGCTTCGGTACGTGGAGGAGTGGGAAGGCCACTGGAGTATGCGATCGCGGCGATCATCTGTATTACTTTGGCCTTCAGCAGCTTATTGGTGGGCGTTGTCAGCCGGGGGGCCATCGTAGGAGCAATGTTGTTTTCGCTCATTGCGGCCGCTTGTGTAGTCTTTTATTTTCTGCGAAAAACCTTTTTTGTGAGGATTTCTTCCCAGGCTGGATTAGAGATCGCGGTGAGTTTTCTGCCCAGTCTGCTGGAGGCGCATCCGATCGATTTTGCTCAAGCGATGTCCGCGCTCGATGTCCTGCGCTATCTCGTGGTGCAAGGTCGCGAGGGTGTACCCCCGACCTCCTCGGCACCCATCACGCCTTCACCCACCGTTGTCGGACCAGCGCCCGTTGCCACCGCTCCCGCCGGGCCGGTTGGGACGGGTGCCGCCACGCCATGGGCCAACCCCGTTTTCACCGGGCCGGAGTCCGCGGCTTCTCCGCCAGGATTGGCCACGCCCCCGGTTTCCACCCACGATGCCGAAGAGGAAGCCCTCCAGGCCCTGCGGCGTGCCGTGATCACATACAACGAAGGCAATCGCGAAGAGGGAATCCGTCTCCTTGAAGAGGTCGTGCAACTCTATCCCGGAACGAAAGCCGCCAAAACGGCACAGGGGCATCTCAGCAAGCTCGGCCGGGCTCAGTGAACCCCTCCCTGAAACGGTAGGCCCGGCTCATCGAGGCGATTCTGAATTTTTCGGTCGGGCCATACAATTACAGAACGCGGTGACGCGAGCCGAGAGCTTTTCCGGCGGGCGGCGGAAGGCTTCTTGTGGTGGAATCCCCGGACGCCTCAATATGGAGTAGAGCATTCAACTCCCACGGCAGCAGCACGATCATGAAAGAGCCATTGTTTCCTCAGATTTTTCGCCTCCGGCAGCGCTTTGCCTCGCACAAACTGGACGACATCCCGGGGCGGATTCGCGCCGAGCTGGATCGTGTGGGGGTTCGGGAAAAAGTGCAACCGGGAATGGAAGTCGCCATCACCGCGGGAAGTCGGGGAATCAACAATATCGTGACGATTCTCCGCACGGTCGCGGCGACGATCCGTGAGTGTGGCGGGAGACCGTTTCTGGTGCCGGCCATGGGAAGCCACGGTGGGGGAACCGCGGAAGGGCAACGCGAGGTCCTGCGCGGTTACGGGATTACCGAAGAGAGCGTCGGTTGTCCGATCCGATCCAGCATGGAAACGGTCGTCATCGGCAGGGCGCCCGAGGGCTTCGACGTCCATTTTGATCGCCACGCACTCAATGCCGATTTTGTCGTTGTGGTCAACCGGATCAAGCCGCACACACAGTTTACCGGGCCGATTGAAAGCGGGCTGATGAAGATGCTGCTCATCGGTCTGGGAAAGCATCGGGGAGCGGAGATCTATCACCGTGCCGCGTGGGATTATGGTTTTGACCGAGTTGTCCGCAGTGTCGCGCGGATTGTTCTCGCCCGGTGCCGGATTCTGGCAGGGCTGGCCATTGTGGAAGATGCCTACGACGACACGGCTCATATCGAGGCACTTCCGCCGCAGGAATTCGAAACGCGGGAACCTGAGCTTCTCCGCCTGGCCAAGGAATGGATGCCAAAACTTCCCTTCGATCACGCACATGTTCTTTTGATCGATCGGCTTGGGAAAGACCTCAGTGGAGCGGGTATCGATACGAACGTCATCGGCCGAAAGACGGCCGACCATCGCGCCGGACCGGGGGAAAAGCCGGATATCCGCTATATTTGTGTCCGTGGGCTCAGTCCCGGCACGCACGGCAACGCGATTGGGCTGGGATTGGCCGAATTCTGTCGCAGCCACATTCTGCCAGAAATCGATGTTCACGCCACGCGGATCAATGCCATCACTTCCGGGCATGTGTCGGCCGCGATGTTGCCGCTCGATTATCCCACCGATCGCGAAATGCTGGCAGTGGCCCTGTCCAACATCGGTCTGACACCACCCCAGGACGCGAAATTGATGTGGATTTCGGACACCCTGCATCTGGCGGAGGTGGAGTGCTCGGCCGCCTATTATGACGAGGCGCGGCACCGCCAGGACCTGGAAGTGATGACCGCGCCCCGGCCGCTGCCTTTCGATGAAGAAGGAAACTTGCCGGACATGACGGCCATCGGGATGCTGCCGAAGCTGGCAGATTTGTCGAAATAGACGGAATAAATTGAAAAAACGGCAGAGTGAAGAAAACGGCAGGCCCTCGTACAAAGCGCTGGAGGTGGCTGGTCGGTCATTGGCTGGGGGAGAATCGCA
>NZ_JACIYL010000622.1 GCF_014359955.1 Thermogutta sp.
CGCCTCTCTGAAGTACTCTTCCCGGCACTTCCTGAAGCGGATTCTTCCCCGTTTCCGAAATCAGGCCAGCCTGGCGAAGATGGCGACTCTCCAGACCCCGGCTCCGCGTCATCCACCGGGATCGGGGAATAATCCCAATCGGAACTCGAATTACTGTATTTCCCGCTGTCTTCTCGGCTTTCGATCGTGTGTGAGAGGTCCTCACCTGCGTCTTCTCTGTGACCGTCGGTCGGATGACCGGTCGGGTAAAAATTCCAAGCGTTTTTTCCGCTGGGGAAATCTTCACTTTTCCCGGAAGAAGTCGTACCACCCGACCGCGTGTTGATACTCGCGGTTGCCGTTCCGTGACGGCGACGGTCCTCACGCGAATTCTGCGTTGTCCGGTGTCCACCGGCCGAGGAGCTTTTTTCAGAACTGCCCGTCCACGAAGCTAAGCTTTGCCCCTGGCCGTAGGAATCTTCCGAAGATTCGTAGGGTTTACTCGACCAGTAATCCCAGGCCTCGTACGGCCGGCGCCCGGTTTCCTCTCCACGCCGGGACGTACCCTTCTCAGTTGCAGTATCGCCAACTCTGTCAAATTTTCCGGCCGAACGTGCTCCCGAGTCGTCTTTGGCATAAAAATCTCGGGCGTTTCCCGCATGGTTATCCGTCAGCCCACGATCATATCCCGATGGAGAGTCGGTGCTCACTCCGTCGAAATGTCGGGAATCGCTCAACCCGTAGTAATCCGAAGAATCGCTAAAACCGTCTTTCTCCGTTTGAGCACGCGCATATTCGTTCCCAAGGCCGGAATTTGTTTGGGTGTCGCCGCTGTAGCCCGTCGAATACCCTGGCACGCTGGAGGGCCCAGCCCCACTGGAATCGAAGCCAGAAGACCCGGTGTCATTTGGCACCCTACCGGAAGAATAAGCACTGGCCGCTAGATCAGCTCCGTGTTGGGAGTCACTGAGCGGCTCAGCCGGCCGCCAAGCATTGACGTCGCTGGCGGCATACTCGCCGGTTCCGGAAGACCCCGGCCAGGAATCCTGAGAAGGCAAAATCGTGCTCGTGGCGTTCGATGGGTCTCCTGCCACACGCCCCGTGGTGTTATCAGAAGCGGTAAGAGGAAGAGTTACCGGCGGTGACCCAACAGGCGAAACTGGCTGGGTGGGAATCAGGCTTTTCCCCTGCGGAGTTGCTATACTGTTGGCGGGGGACCGCCCCGGCGGTCCTACAGCATTTGCGGCGAGCAGCAAGGGATCGGGAGGCGGCAACTTGTCAAACGTTTCCTTGAGCGGAAAGAGAAAACTGCGTACTCGACCGCAGTAGGCCCCCATTGTCTCTGTGAATCCCGATCCGAAAAGAACACCGGCCAATTCTCCCCGAGCATTGAAAATTGGGCCCCCCGAGTCTCCCTGCCGAGCCGTCGCCCGAAGCTCGACCAATTCAGCAGGCAAACCAGGACTGGGTGACAGGTACTGCGTGCACGGCCCGTAAGAGACGCGGTAATCCCCTTGACCGTACCCAGCGATCATGAGGACGTCGCCCGGCCTCGGAGGGTCGACAGCGATGGGGACAGGCTTCGCCCTGGGGCGCCAAACGGCGAGCGCTGCCAGGTCCCATTCCCGATCCACCTTGAGGACGGTGGCCGGTGACGCGAATCCATCGGGAAATTGGACAAGAATGCTTCCCCGGGCGTCTCTTACGACGTGCCAGTTTGTCACCACCAGGCCGTGATATTCGTTGACCGCCACGAGTGTGCCCGTCCCCAGTGAAGCCCCGCGTGTGTCGAGGGCAATCACCCGGACAACCGCTGGGTGGGGAGTAGCGGGGGTTCCCGTATTCCAGAACCAACCTGACGCGGAACGGCCCCATCCCGCGGCGGTCAAAATGGCGATCAACAGGTAGCCGGTTACACGCTGCGCTTTCACATCGAGTCCGACACTGTAAAGTTCACCGGAGTACTCGAACGATCTCGGAAACCCGGTCACACGCGATGGTTTAATCCCTGATGGTGGGACATCGCAAACTGGGCCACTTGGCTTGGCGCGACCAACTGCGGCAGCACCCTGGCGCGAACACGGCGCGCGCATGGCTGTCGCACCCAACAAACGGTGTTTTGCGCCGGCCGAGACATCGCTCGATGATCGAGCCGGTGTGCCGCACGTGGTGTTTCATTCAAAGGTTCGCCATCCCTGCGGCATCCGTGCTCCTCCACAGCCGTGAGCGGAGGAAAAGAGCCATCCTTTGGCGGGAACGTGGGGCGGTATGACGCCCCTTCATCACTGATTCGGTGTACGCGAAGCGTTTCCCAAATTTTTGATCGCTCCTCCTTTTACCCCCTACGTCAGTCAGGGTTTTTGCCGCACCGATAACTCCGATAACCGATCGGATCGCTTTCTTTCAGAAATTCGACAAAACTGCTTTTCGCCTCTCTGATCAATCCACGCTCGCTCTAAATTCCATCACGGTCAGCTCATTTCGTAGCGCCTGATATCGCAACCGGGCCAGAAGCCGGTCCCCAGAGGACGTTTGAATCGCCTTGTGTGGGAGGCGCGTCGCGTCCCTCCGTCCAGAGAAGAGATACAATGCTTTTCTGGACGGCGTCCCACCTAACGGTGAGCTAAACTAATAGGGAACCCCTGATTGATATTGGGCGTAGCAATCGGGAGGAACAAAAGCCGAAGAATCTATCCCTCCATCGCAACCAGCCGGGGTCTATCACCCCTTTCTCGGGTTGCCAAAATTGATCT
>NZ_JACIYL010000623.1 GCF_014359955.1 Thermogutta sp.
AAGGGATGTGGTCTTGTGAGATACGGCCGTTTGGATGATCCGGGGAGGTCTCAACTATGACGGTGTTTGCTGCTGTGGGAAAGCGATGGTTCGTGCTGGGGCTGCTCCTACTTGGAATTGCTTCCACGGTCAGAGCCGAGTCGGCACCGGGAATTCCTCCGGAAACTCCCGAGCAGCGTGACGCGCGGATGAAATGGTGGCGCGAAGCCCGCTTCGGAATGTTCATTCACTGGGGTCTTTACGCGATTCCCGGTGGGCGCTGGAAAGGACAACCGGTAGGCGGGGCTGGCGAATGGATCATGAACACCGCCAATATTCCCGTGGAAGAATACGAACAGCTTGCCAAGCAGTTCAATCCGGTGAAATACGATCCGGCCCAGTGGGTGAAAATCGCCAAGGACGCGGGAATGCGCTATATCGTCATCACATCCAAGCATCACGATGGGTTCTGTCTGTTTGACTCCAAAGTGACCACATACGACGTGGTGGACGCCACGCCCTGGGGCAAGGACCTCCTCAAGCCGCTTGCCGAAGAATGCCGCAAGCAGGGGCTCCACTTCTGCACGTACTATTCCATCATGGATTGGCACCATCCCGCGCAGATGCGGGGAAGCGATCGCGCCTACAATCCCACGCGGATTCGCGAGGGTCGAGAGCGCGAATACATGGACTACATGAAGGCGCAACTCAAGGAATTGCTGGAAAGCTGCAAGCCCGAGGTCCTCTGGTTCGACGGCGAGTGGCCAGATTGGTACACCGAAGAAGACGGCCGCGAGATTTACGCCTATCTGCGAGAACTCGATCCCAAGCTGATCATCAACAATCGGGTAGGAAAATGCCGCAAAGGCATGGAAGGCCTAAACCAGGAGGGACGGCAGTGTGTGGGCGATTTTGGCACGCCGGAACAGCAGATCCCCGCTAGCGGCCTGCCGGGTGTCGATTGGGAGTCGTGCATGACGATGAATGACACGTGGGGCTTCAAGTATGATGACCACAACTGGAAGAGCACCGAGACGCTCATCCGCAACCTCATCGACTGCGCTTCCAAGGGCGGGAATTACCTGCTCAATGTAGGCCCCACGGCGGAAGGCCAAATTCCCGCACCGTCCGTGGAGCGACTTCAGGGGATTGGTCGATGGCTCAAGGTTAACGGTGAATCCATCTACGCCACGCAGGCCAGTCCGTGGACCAAACAGCTTTCCTGGGGACGCTGCACTCAGAAGAAACTCGATGACAGTACAACCCGGCTGTATCTCCATGTTTTCACATGGCCGGAACAGGGGCGGTTGGCACTTCCCAGTCTGAAGAACGAAGTCAGCCGGGCATTTCTTCTGGCGAATGGCCGGGAAGTGACGGTCCACCGCGACGGCGACAAAGTGGTCCTGGAAGATCTTCCCGAAAAACCGCTCGATGCGGTGGCCACCGTGATCTGTGTGGACATCAAGGGAGCGCCTCAGGTGGATTAGATCCCCGCGGTGGACAAACCACGGCTGGTCCGCCTGCCGATTGGTCCCGCTGCGTTGGCTACGATTTTCGCCCGAGCATCCGATCGAGGGCGTCCGAGGTGTGGAAGACAAGGGCTTCCGGCCAGTGGGGATACGGGTTGAAATACTCGAACGTCAGGTATCCCCGATAGCCCACGTTGTCTAACGCCTCCAGCACGGCGGGCCAGTTCGTGGTGCCGTCGAGCAACGGCCGGAACGTGTGCAGGTTAAATTCGTTCACCTTCTTCGACGCTTCCTTGAGGTGAACATTGCGGATTCGCTTGCCGAGGATGGGAATCCAGTACTCGGCGAAATGATACTGGGCGATATTGCCTGTATCGAAGTGGACTCCCACCGCCGGCGAGCCGAAACTGTCTACAAAGGCGGCCATTTCCTGCGGAGTGTGCAGATAGCCGTTCATGAAGATGTTTTCCACGTTCAAAGAGATCCCCGCCTGTTCCGCCACGGGGATCAATTTGCGAAAGGCCTCGCGGGCACGCTGGTCGCACACTTCGAAAGGAACGGGCGGGTCGTCCGGCAACCACGGCACGTAGGTGGATCCCGCAATCACAAGGAGATTCTTCGTTTCCAGCAACTTCGCCGTGCGAATCATATCCACGGCCAGCTCGAGGCCTCTTTGGCGACGCTGGGGATCTTCATGCGTGAATGAATACGGCCAGAAAAGAAACGAACACAGGCCGCTCACTTCGAGACCGATCTGGCGGACCAGGCGGGCCACGTCGCGGACAGCGGCGTCCGAAGTTTCCGGCGTGAGATCGCCTTCCAGGGCGTAGTTGAGTTCCACCCCTTCGAATCCGGCCTCCTTGCACAACTCCAGACACTCGCGGAGGGACATCTTGCTGGGATAGGGCAGCGCCCAGAGGTTGATCGACTTTTTCATGTCGTACCGCTTGCCTGGAGCAGGTTTGGCCCCGGTTGGAGCCGGACCCTCGGCCGCCTCACCGGGTGAGACAAGGCCCTGGGCAGCTAAAAAGGCCCCGCCGAAAGCGGCCATGTAGCTCAACATCTCTCGTCGCGGAAGGAGCTCGCGGCTGCCCACCGGCTGGAGATGGCCGCAAGTCCGCCGTTCGTTCGAGCAAGGTGTAGGCTCGGGCGTGATCATAAGGCGTGCTCCGTTTTTGGGTTATGTCAAGATAAGACGCAACTAGAAACGTCGATTGACTCATCTCAGGCCAACCCTGAGAACGCCCTCATTTTAGGCCAGGAAGCGGAGCGAGCAAG
>NZ_JACIYL010000624.1 GCF_014359955.1 Thermogutta sp.
TGCGGAGCGTCAGACGGATCAAGGCGGACCAGCCTTAGAGCCTGGCCTGGATCTCTTACGGATGGGCGATCGGCAAATGCCGACCACTGCTGCACTCAAAAAGTAGAGATATTAGGGTTTTGGGAGCAGGATGGGTGTTTTCATTTATTTGCGACGACTGCAGGCAGCGCCCCTGGTGTTCGCGGCCTGAAGAGGGTTTTCCGTAAGTCGGTGGTCGCTGATGGGGCGATTGTGGACCGAGAAAGGTTTTGGAAGGAGTGTCATGCGAAGATTTACTATTTTTGCCCGTTCGGTTGCACTCTTTGTTGTCGTGGCGGTTCTGTCGCAATCAACATCGGCAGGCGAACCTGTTGTCACGTCGCCCCACGCGAAATTTCAGCCTCTTGGTCTCAAAGATGTCCGTTGGACGACGGGCTTTTGGGCCGAGCGATTCGAATTGTGTCACAAGGTTGTGCTCCCCAAGATGAAGGAGGCTTTGCTTGATCCGAATAATGCTGCGTCATTGATCAACTTTCGTATCGGAGCGGGTATCGAGCAGGGAAAATACGTGGGAGCCAACTGGAGTGATGGGGACTGCTACAAATGGCTGGAGGCGTTGGCCCGGGTGTATGCGCTCACCCGGGACCCGGCACTGGACCAAGAGATGGACTACTGGATCGACCTTATCAGACGGACACAGGAACCCGACGGTTATATCTGTACGCAGATTCAGCTCGATCCGACAAAGAGCCGCTGGGAACGGCGTCAATACCACGAGCTTTACAACATGGGACATCTGATGACGGCGGCAGCCGTTCATTATCAGGCCACCGGCAAGAAAAGTTGCCTGGAAGTCGCAGAAAAGCTGGCCAACTACCTGTATGGGGTCTTTTCACCACGCCCCAAGGAACTGTCGCATTTCGGCTGGAATCCTTCAAACATCATGGGCCTGGTGGACCTGTATCGCGTGACCGGTGAGCGTCGTTACTTGGAACTGGCGGAGATTTTCGTGGACATGCGTGGGTCAGTCCCCTATCCTCGAGGGTTTGTATCGGACCCCAAGCTGTGGGATCCCACGCCGGGCGATCAAACTCAGGACCGTGTTCCCCTCCGCAAGGAAAGCTATGCTGTTGGACATGCCGTGACAGGCGCGTACCTTTACTGCGGGGCGGCCGACGTCGTGGCAGAGACAGGCGAAAAGGCCCTTTTTGATGCGCTGACCCGCATTTGGCATGACGTTGTCGATCGAAAGATGTCGATCAGCGGCGGGATCGGTGCACATCACCATACGGTGTCGATACGCTACGACCAGGTTCATGAGGCCTTTGGCTTGCCTTATGAGTTGCCCAATCGAAATGCCTACAACGAGACCTGTGCGAACATCGCCAACGCCATGTGGAACTGGAGAATGCTGCGATTGACCGGTGACGCTCGTTTCACGGATGTGATGGAGCTTGTTCTCTACAACAGCATGCTTTCGGGCATGAGCCTGGATGGAACGCGGTTTTGTTACGCCAATCCACTCGCCCGTTTGAATGGCGTTGAGCGAGATCCCCACGACACCCTCGAGCGCTGGCGGATTTTCACCTGTTATTGCTGTCCCCCCAACGTTGCCCGAACTATTGCGGCCACCCCCACGCTGGCTTACGGTGTTTCCTCAGACGCACTGTGGGTTCATCTTTATGGCAGCAGCGAATTGGAGACCGATTTCCCTCAGGGCGGGAAACTGCGTCTCGTCCAGCAAACCAACTATCCCTGGGAGGGATCTATCAAGATAACCCTGGAACAGGTTCCCGAGGCGTTAAAGTCCATCAAGCTGCGAATTCCCGGCTGGGCATCTGGATGCGTGATTCGGGTGAACGGTGCTCCTTTGGATGCTCCGGCCAAGCCTGGCACTTACTGCGACCTGCGACGTGACTGGGCGAAGGGAGACGTGATCGAGCTTGAGTTGCCCCTTAAAGTCAGACTCATGGAGGCCAATCCGCTCGTGGAAAATGCTCATGGGCGCGTCGCCGTCATGCGGGGGCCATTGCTTTATTGCCTGGAATCGTGCGACCTGGAGCCGGGCGTCGATATTCGGAACGTGGCGATTCGGCGCGGTGCACAATGGACCGTTCACCCTGGTCCTGAAGAGCTTGGCAGGGCCATCGTTTTGGAGAGCGAGGGCCTGCTCTGGCCTGGTAAGCCCTGGGATTGCCTTTATCGTCCTCTCGTGGAAGGGGAACCAAAACCGATCAGGATCCGCATGATCCCCTATTATGCCTGGAACAATCGGGCACAGGGCGAGATGCTCGTATGGATTCCGATTGACTGAGGCCCTTGCTCCTTGTCCGCTCTCCAATCATGAAACACAACCGCTAGACCGGGCACTGACGCGATCCAGGGCGGGAGGCTCACGCCGCAAAAAGTCTGGCTCCATGCGAGTTGACACCCGACTGATTCTGGATAGAATCGGGTCGGGCATGCAGCCCGATGAGCCACAAGTTGCGACCGGAGCCGCGGTCATCTGTTTGGTGATAACGGCTGGTCGCGCGGATGAGTTTTGCGGTGTTTCAATGTGCTTTCGGTGTAGTCTGGCGATAGCTCTCTGCGCAAGGCGGAATACATTTGAGTTTTGCCCCTGCCACCGTTGCACCAAATCCTAGCCAAGAAAGGACCGTGCCCCATGACCAGACGATTTCTTCAATTGTGGGTTTTGTTCCTCTGGTTGATGGCTCTTGCTGCCACAGGCTGGAGCCAGGT
>NZ_JACIYL010000625.1 GCF_014359955.1 Thermogutta sp.
GCCAGGTGATGGCTGAAACTTGTATTACCAAGCATCGTCAGTATATCCTATAAAACTGTTGGGCGGCGGCCCGCAGATCTCGCGAACGGCGAAGGGCAACGCAGTGCCGCGGCTTTCCGAGGCTACTTGCGTCCACCTCATTGCAAAAACACGGATTCAATTTCCAGTCTGTTCGGGGGCCCCATTAATTGCCCAATCATGGCCACCGAAACGGTTTTACAAACTTGCTTGTGTGGAAACACGGCTGTCGGAATCAGCCCGCTGCTGGACTGGGGTCCGAGGCAATGGCTCATGTTATTCGTGCTGGGTGTCTTGAACAAAATCTCCAGCCACGGGAGATCGGCAAATGCATCCACATATTTGAGGCGCTGCCGTCTGACACGTGGGTGTGGGAACATGAACCGAGCGCGGTAGGGCTTCCCCGATTCCTGGTTATGGGCAGGGCATACGGGATCGTGGCCCTGGATTTGTTTTTGTGGAGGCCATCGGAAATTCGGGAGGTGAGAACCGATGGCATACGTTTCTCCAACGGCCAAGTTTATAATCCGGCGGCTGACTTATCTCGGAAACTGGAGAATTTGCGCGGTCGGCTAAAAGGCTGTGCCGGCTATGACGGTTTGGATGGCCTCCTATTGCTACCAGGACTAACTCGGACTGATTTTGAAAAGCTGAACCTATCTCGTGCTATCCCGCCAGAGGTGGCCTGCACGGCTGACGAGCTGACGCCGGAAAGATTTGAAGCCGCGCTGCCGCGCCTCGCGATGCCTTGGACAGAAGAAACAGTCGCTGAATGCCGTGCCAGACTGTTCCCGGAGACGACATTCGAGCCGTCGGCCCGTGTGACTGACGAAGGTCGCGCGGAGCGAAGTCGCGTTCGCATTCAACTGGCCGCGGAGCAGGAAAAGCTCGTTAGATCCCTTGGCAGCGAATGTTGTCTCTTGAAAGGAGTGGCTGGCAGTGGCAAGACATTGTTACTAGCTGCCCGGGCCCGAGTTCTAGCGGAGGCCCACCCTGACTGGAGGATTCTGCTGGTCTGCTATAACCGAGCACTACTCAAAACTTTTGACCAACTTCTTGGTCCATGGGCGAGTCGCGTGGAAGCAAATACATTTCTCACCTGGGCCAAACAGCATTCGGTTTACCTGCCATGGAACGATGATGACGAAAGCCTCGTGAAGGATATGCAACGGGTGCTCCGAGCAATTGAACGTTGTCAGTTGGAGGAAAAGTATGACGCAATACTGGTCGACGAAGGCCAGGATTTTCGTCCAACTTGGTTCTGGCTCCTTTATTCAGCCTTGCGTCCGGGCCGTGGAGGGATGCTCGTAGTGATGGATGGTTCACAAGCGATCTACCGCGAGGCGGCGTACGATGGCCTGTCGCAGGCCTCTCAAATTATTTCCGTCCTGCGCGCCGGGACGCGCAAGGCAGAAGCAGGTAAGTCCTCGACTTTGTTGCAACGGATGGTCAACGTGCTGTTGTTACGGAAGTGCAGCCAGGGTCCGGACGTTTCGGTCACTGCACAGAATGTGATCAGTCGAGACGCCATCACGAAGATGAGAACGATACACCTTCTTACTAATTACCGCAATACGGAGCAGATCGGTCGATTTGCTATTCGCTGTGCTGCACATTTAGGCCTAGCGCTTTCCGATCCTGACTGGTTTGAGGAGTCGGAGGCTGCGAGTTTTCGGACATCTGGCGAGAAGGTTCAGATTGTGTGGTGTGACTGCTGGGATAAACAAGCCGAATTCATTGGACGTGAAATCAGACGACTTGTGGACAATAAGATAGTTGACTACAAGAATATCAGCATTTTCTACACCACTCACAGGGGTACCAAGAGACGGCTCGAAAACGCATGCAAAAGTTTTGGTATTCCTTACAGCGCATTCGAACGCAGCGCGGAGTCTCGTCGTAGCTTCGACTTAAAGCAGCAGACAGTCAAGCTGATGAGTGTGCATTCGGCGAAAGGGCTTGAATTTCCGGTAGTGTTTTTTTTCGGAGTCGACGCACTGAAACTGTATGACAACGCCAGCGCACTAGATGGCTTTCAACGACAACAAATCAAATTGGCATACGTGGCAATGACACGAGCCACAGATTTGCTGTACTTGACTTTTACCAGAGAGAATCGTCTGATCCAGGTGGCCAGGCATCTGCTGGAGTGGTGTCGGTTTTCCGCCTATCCGGAGGATTTTGCCTGAGTAGGAGTGCTGACCGATGGCAAGGTTGATTCAAGCGGGCCAGTTTGTAGGTCGCGGTGAGGAACGGACTGCCGCGGTATTGGAAAGGGAGTTACCGGATACATGGACCGTGATCTGCAACAAGGAACTCGTCAACCCAGACGGTTCATCAGTAGAGGTCGATTTTATTATTGTAGGCAAGCACGCCGTGTACGTAGTGGAAGAGAAAAGCTGGCAGGGGCCGATCCACGGAAACTCCAATGGGTGGGTCCTGGCAAGCGGCGAAAGCCACAAGAGCCCGCTGGACAAGGCGGCTTTCGTCGCTCGGCGCGTTGCTGGGTTGTTGCGCGGCAACGTGCCGCGACTAAAAGACACAGTCGGCGATGCCCATTTTGTGTTTCCGCGAGTCATTTTATCGTCCGACGATGTGCAGATCTATGTGCAGGATACTCGTGTGGCAATACAAGTGTTAAAGCTTTCTCAGGCGGCAGAGCGGCTGCGTCAGGCGGATGAGCAGCAGGCTGGCCC
>NZ_JACIYL010000626.1 GCF_014359955.1 Thermogutta sp.
TACACCGCCTGCACCGAGGTGATGGCCCCGCGGGATGTGGACGTGATCCGTTCCTGAAGGGCCCCCATCTCCGTGGCCAGTGTCGGTTGGTAACCTACCGCGGATGGCATCCGGCCAAGCAACGCGGAAACCTCGCTTCCCGCTTGGGAGAATCGGAAAATGTTGTCGATAAACAGGAGCACGTCCGCTCCCGTCGTGTCGCGGAAATACTCCGCCATGGTGAGGGCGGAAAGGGCTACCCGCAAACGGGCTCCAGGCGGCTCGTTCATCTGGCCGAAGACCATGCATGTCTGCTCGATGACGCGCCGCCCCGTGGAACCGATTTTGGTTTCCTGCATTTCCAGCCAGAGGTCGTTCCCCTCGCGGGTCCGCTCCCCCACCCCGGCGAACACCGAATAACCACCGTGCGAGGTGGCAATCCGGGCGATAAGCTCGGTGAGGATCACGGTCTTCCCGAGTCCTGCCCCACCGAACAGCCCCGCCTTACCACCCCGCACGAACGGGGTCAAAAGGTCGATCACCTTGATTCCCGTTTCGAACACCTCCACCTTCGTGGAGAGCTCGGTGACCGGCGGCGCTTCACGATGGATGGGCCACCAATCTTCAGCCTCGACCGGTCCGCGGTCATCGATCGGTTCACCGAGCAGGTTGAACACTCGACCGAGAATTCCCTTTCCCACCGGAACCTTCACCGGTCCCCCGGTATCCAGGCACTTCATTCCCCGCACCAGACCATCAGTGGTTCCCAGCGCCACGCAGCGGACACGGCCTCCGCCGAGGTGCTGCTGGACTTCGCCGGTCAGGTTGATGCGGATTCCCTTGACTTCCTCTTCGACCTTGACGGCATTGTAAATAGCCGGCAGTCGATGCTCGGGAAACTCGGCATCGAAAGTGGAACCGATCACCTGCGTGATCCGCCCGTAGTTGGGCTCCCGTACGACATCCGCCTGGGTTGGCTTCGTTTCCGCGCTAGGGCTGCTCATGTCGTCCCTCGATTTCCCTTCTTACAACTTTGATGCGAAGTTTTCAGCTTATTTTGATGCCAGTTGCATGACCCGCTGGGCAGGCCTCCGTGGACCGCCATACAGGACGGCCTTGCCAGTATTACCCCCCTTGTTTTTCCAGGGCCTCTGCTCCGCTGACCACCTCGAGGATTTCCGACGTGATCTGGGTCTGTCTTGCCCGATTGTACGCCACACTCAGGTTTGCCAGCATCGTGTCGGCATTTTCGGTGGCTGTCTTCATGGCGACCATCCGGGCAATCTGCTCTGCCGCCGCCGAATCCAGGAAGCACTTGAAAAGCTGCATCTTGTACGCTGTGGGGACAATCTCTTCCACAACGCTCTCCGGAGACGGCAGAAAGTCGTATTCTACCCGGTGGGAAGTCCCATTCTCTTCTCCGATGTCGAAATCGCTCAGCGGCAACAGCGTTTCCACAACGGGGTATTGCCGACTGGCGGACTCAAATTTCGTATACACGACTTCCACCTGGTCAATCTCGCCGGCCAGGAACTCCCTGGCATAGCGCTCGGCCAGGGTGTGGACGTCTTCAAATCGGGGTCGGGCATCAAAGTGCGTGTACTTTCCATGCACTTCAATCCCTCGAAATTTCAACCCCGATATTCCTCTTTTTCCGGATACTTCGAGCCGGACCGATTCGGCCTTGTCGCGCCAGTGCCGCAGACGCCCCATCGCCATGCGAAGGATCGACGAGTTGAACCCTCCGCAGAGGCCGCGATTGCTGGTGAGAACAAGGAGCACCACGTTCTTCACCGCATCATGGGGCTGCATGAGGGGATGGCTGATTTCCGCCCCGGCTGCCACCAGATGCCCCAGCACCGTGGTCAGGCGCCGGGTATACGCCGACGCGGCGAGGGCGCGATCCATGGCCCGTTTGAACCGTGCCGTGGAAATCAGCTCCATCGTCCGCGTGATCTTGCGAATATTGCGGACGGAGCGGCGACGCCGTTCCAGTGTCCTCGCTTTGACCATTGCAACGCCCTATTACCGTGATTTGTACCTCTGCAACCCGCGACGGCCCTCCTCCCAGTCCCTTTCTCCCTCGGTCCACCGTCACGCCGCTGCGGCGGGGGCAGACTCCTTCGCTTTCTTCTTTTTCTCGAGATACTGCCGGTTAAAGTCGTCCAGAATTGCCACCAGTTTTTCTTCCGTCTCGGAGTCCAGGTCTTTCGTATCCGTGATCCGCTGCCAGACATCCTTGTGGTTGGTGTGGATGTGTTCCAGAAACTCTTTTTCCCACGTCCGCACCTCAGCAACCGGAATGGGGTCAAGATATCCCTTGGTACCCGCATAAATGACCAGCACCTGATCGGTCACATGCATCGGCTGGTATTGACCCTGCTTCAACAGTTCGGTCATACGGTAGCCACGGTCCAGCCGGGCCTGGGTCGCGGGATCCAACTCCGTCCCCAGTTGCGCGAACGCTTCCAATTCGCGGAAGGCCGCCAGGTCCAACCGCAAACCACCGGCCACCTTTTTCATGGCTGGAATCTGCGCCTTTCCACCCACCCGGGAAACCGAAATACCGACATTCATCGCCGGTCGCTGGCCGGCGAAGAACAAATCCGGCTGGAGGTAAATCTGACCGTCGGTGATGGAGATCACGTTGGTGGGAATATACGCCGAAACTTCCCCTTCGAGCGTTTCCACGATGGGAAGCGCCGTCAGCGAACCACCTCCCCGTTCGTCACTC
>NZ_JACIYL010000627.1 GCF_014359955.1 Thermogutta sp.
CCCATTGGGAAAAATGGCGTCCCAGCCGGTTTCCAGCGCGAATCCCAATGAGACTCAATATCCCGGCGACGAGGCCGATGATCACGGCGGCCAGCCAGATTGATTCTCCCAAAAACGCCAGCGATACGCCGATAGCCAGAGCATCCAGGCTGGTGGCGACGGAAAGGCTCACGAGACTCCAACCGCGGGTGGGATCGTCCGTCAGGGTATCCACCTTTCCTGTCAGGGCCTGCCAGATCATTTTCCCGCCCAGCACACCCAGCAGAGCGAACACCAACCAGTGATCCCAGCCCGCTATGGCAGAGGCAAATTGGGCACCCCCCAGCCATCCCACCACGGGCATGAGAAACTGAAAAAAACCGAAGTGGAAGGAAACGCGGAAGGTGTGTCGGGCGGTCACGCGGGCCAGCCGCAGCCCCACGGCGACAGATACGGCCAGCGCGTCCATCGCCAGTGCCAGCGCCACACCGAATATGGAAAGCAGATCCACTCTCTGCACCTCGGGGTTAAACCATCAACATCGCCCCTGAAAAACGCGCGTTCTTTCAGTGTACCGTGTTCGATTCCCCAACGTGGAGGGCCACAGGCGCGTTTATTCAGACCGGGCAGAATTGGGATGGTTCAGAAGGGACAACACGGGGTGGTGAAAAACTATCCCCCGAGTCAGTGCTCTGAGCAACCGCTGATGCACACTTACGGGATGGCGAAAGCAGCGGAAACGCAGGCTGGCGCTGGCTCCCCAAAATCAGAAATGCGCGGCGATGCTCCCAGGCGGTTGATGACCGCCAGAGATCTTTTCACCGGGCAGCCGTCTGCAGGGGCGTTTCCCCCTGGGCCATGGTGCGAACACGCTGTTCGATGAGATCTCGTGCCTTGAACTGGGCCCGGGCAAGTTCTTCGGCCGTCTTGAGATTTTCCTGAATCAGACGATCCCGCGCTGCCGTGACGCGGGCAAGGGTGTCTTCCACGGCTTTCAGGTGATTTTGGGCGAGGTCACGTTCCTGTTCCTTCCGGCTGAGTTCCTGCTTGAGTTGGGCGATCTCCTGATCCCGTGCCTGCTCTTCCCGTTCGGCATCGGCCAGACAGGCATCGAGTCGATTCTTGTCGGCGGTGAGAGAAGCGATTTGATCCAGGAGTTCCGCCCGTTTGAGGGAAAGATTCCGCAGGGCCACTTCGTAGTCCCGAAGTTTCCGCCAGTACGGAGGCGACTGCGGGTTGTTGGGATCGGCCGGCTTGCCATCGCGGACATACTCGTCCACCACGTCTCGGGGGAGGATCGCCGCCAAGGTTTGCGCATCCAGCCCGGCGAAAATCTCATGATCATCGGTGGGCAGAACCTCACAGACGGTCCAGCCAAGTTGTCCCTGCTGAGCGGCCTGAACCGCAGCCTGGATACGCTGAACTTCTCGGTTGGTCAGAAAGTCCGTCGATTCAAGCTGGACCATGGCCGGCTGATCACCCTGTCGGGGATTGACTGCGGCCACGCGAAAGGCCCCCAGGTAACTTCCCCCCTGGCGGATGTCACGTTCGTCGAAGAGATAGACGGCGGAATCAACGGGGAGTTCCTGGACATTCTGAAGGCCGCTCAACCCCAGTTGATCGACCGTCAAACTCACCTGGACGACGAACCCCGCCTGGGGATCCTGCCGCACGTTGACCTGCATGGGACGGCACCCGTGCCACACACGGCCGCGCTGCAAGGTGTATTTGGCCAGTTCTACCTGGAGCTGCCGGATGCCCTTGGTGTTGGCATCGCCGTTGATCAGACGTTCGCGGTCCTTTTCGAGTTGGGCAAGCTCGTTGCGGAGCTTTTCCGCCGCGGTCCGCCATGCCCGATGGGTGGCGAGCGCCCGCATTCCCAGATACCACATGGCCAGCGAGGCGAGCAGCAGCAGGCAGATGAGAACTTTATTCCAAATGCTCATTGGGGTATCACCAGTGACCGGAGATTTCTCACCTCGGTTGACACGACCGAAAACTGCGTGTTCCTTCCCTGGATGAGCCGATATTGTTTCCTCCCCCATTCGTGCGAGGCTTCAAGCCCCGTTGGCCGATGGCCCTCCGTTATGCTCGATGGTATTTAGCCCCCCTGCCCGTGTCAAGCTTTAGCCATTCTTTGCCAGAATGCGACGGAGCACCCCCCACCTACGGGGAGAGGAAGTGTCAAATCTGTTATTTGCGGAATATCTCAAACAATCGTTTAAGTTTACCTGCTTTTCCTGTCGAACCAATTCAAGCGGCGACGGACTCAACCGACGTGCGAGGGGATCATATCGCCGCCCGATGTCGCTCGGCATGCACTCTTGGTGGAGTGAGCAGGTTACCCATGTTTGCACCCATCCTTCGTCAGCCAATTGGGATCTTGCGAGCGAAAGTCCCCCTGGGGGTGTTTCTTCCTGACTGCTTACGGCAGGTGTTTGTCCTTACGCTTTTCGTGCTGGTGGTAAGTTCGGGTTGCCATCGCGCGGCTTATCGGCAGCAGGCCGACAGCGAAGTGGCTGCGCTCATTCAGCGGGGTCAGGTGGACCCCCGGTGGAAGCTCCGCAAAAGTTCCGTCTATCCCCAGCGCGAGGCCCGATTTTATGATCCCTATTGTCCGGACGCCGAACCGATGCCGCCGGATGATCCGGTTTCTCATCAGCTCATGCACTATGTGGACGGAAAGAAGGGCTGTCCCCACTGGCATGACAATGGCGACA
>NZ_JACIYL010000628.1 GCF_014359955.1 Thermogutta sp.
AGCGGGTCCCTCCATTGTGTGGATTGGAGGGGCAGGTTCCGCCCCGACCGGTTACCCTGGTTCAACCCGAATCAACGGCAAGTTGGTGAAGGCTAAAGCCTTCACCGGAAAGCGGCGATGAATCGCCGCACTCCATATGGAGTGCGGGGGCTTTAGCCCCGCTTTCGGCGCGGGACTTCAGTCCCCGCCGAAGGCCATGGAACATCGAATGTTGACAAGCGGACGTGACGAGCGGGTCCCTTCGAGATGGAAAGGCATGCTGTCGTGCCGGATGAAAGTCCCATTGCCGGGCGTTCAGAGTTCGGCTTCCAGGCCGGGGTCGGGAGCGAGCTGTCCCCGGGCAACCAGCGCGTCGATGAAGCCCGCCAGCTTTCGCGACCGGACCGGATGCCGCAGTTTGCGGATGGCTTTGGCCTCGATCTGCCGCACCCGTTCCCGCGTGATGCCAAAAATCTTGCCTACTTCTTCCAGTGTGTAGGCATAGCCATCAGCCAGCCCGTAGCGCAGGCGGATGATTTCTCTTTCTCGGTAGGTCAGTTCGGCGAGGGCCTCGTTGATGGATCTTTTGAGAAGCTCAAAGTTCATTTCATAGAGGGGGTCATCTTCCCGGTAGTCGGCGAGAAATTCACCCAGATAGCTTTCTTCCTGTTCGCCGACCGGCTGGTCGAGGGACAGTGGTTGATGGCTCATGCGAAGGATACTGCGCACCTCTTCCACCGGCATTCCCAGGGCCTGGGCGGTTTCGTCCAGACTGGGGACGATCCCCCGATCCTGGGCCAGTTTGCGGGCCATGGCATGGATTCGCCCGCATACGTCCAGCATGTGCACCGGCATGCGGATGGTGCGACTCTGATCGGCAATCGCCCGGGTGATCGCCTGCCGAATCCACCACGTGGCGTAGGTGGAGAATTTGAATCCCCGGGCATACTCGAACTTGTCCACCGCCCGCATCAGACCGGTATTGCCTTCCTGAATCAAATCGAGGAAGCTCAGCCCCCGGTTGCGGTAGCGCTTGGCGATGGAGACGACGAGCCGGAGGTTTCCCGCCGAAAGATAGCGCTTGGCAGCCTCGTACTCTTCGGCATACCGCATGACGGCCGCCAGATGATTGCGGAGCGTGGTGGGGCTCTCCAGCGTCAATCGCATGAGCTGCCGGAGTTCGCGCCGCAACTCCTTTTCCCAGGGTGTCTCGGGAGTGCCGCGAAGGGCCCTCAGATCCTGGACGATGGCGTCCATCCGCTGGGAAATCTTGGTGAGACGATCCAGCAGCGGTTGCAGTTTTTGCGTTCTCAGATCGAGCTCTTCCACCAGCCGCACAGCACGGAATCGCCGCGCCATCAAGCGTCGCCGGGCCGCCCGCCGCTGCTCCATCGGCAAGCGACGGTTCATCATCTGGGTGAAGTCCCGGCGGTTGCGCCGCTGAATCTCCTGGAGCGTTCGCAAATTGGGTTCAAGCAACCGGGTGATGTGCCGCTTGCCCCGCAGATTGGTGACCGAGACATCCATCGTGCGATCGAGGCGGAGTCGGCCGTCCCGCACGTTTTTCAGCAGGTCAATGGCGGCATTGAGAATAAAATCGGTGGCCAGCATCGCGTAGCGGAACTTCCGGCGTGCCCGCTCGATCTGCTTGGCCGCCCGAATCTCGTCCCGCCGGGTCAACAGAGGGATTTCCCCCATCTGCATCAGGTAGATGCGGACGGGGTCATCAATCCGGTCGTCCTGCCCGGTGGATTCGGCGTCCAGATCGGCCTCTCCCTCCTCCTCTGCGTCGAGCGGTTCTTCGTCGTCGGCCAGGTCATCGGCTGACCGGGCGGCTTCCTCAAGTTCGAAGTAGTCGTCATCCAGCGTCTCGTCGTGGGCGCGAGTGCGGGAGACAGTGGTCGAATTCTGGTCTTCGTCCAGCAAACTGGGGTCGAGGGCCTCGAGCAAGATGTCGGGATGAACCGATTCGCCGTTGACGCCCTTGTGGGGCGTGATCTCCGAGGAGGTTCTGCCCGCAACCTGGGCAAGCTCCGTGCGGTGACCGTTGACCTTACCGGTTCGGGATCCACTGGCAACGGGATGCGGTTTGTGATGGCTGGCTCTAGGCAAGGTGCTGTCCTCAACAGGCAAGGGGACCAAAGGTGCTCACACGACGCGAACCTGCTTTGCCTGATGAAGGAGGGAGCACATCCAATGCCCGAGCATCCTTGCGGGACGTGCTCGATTTTGTAACTTATTTTTGCAACGCCACTTGCAACTTGATTTCGGTGTCAGCTCAACGGTCAGTTGGCAACTGATGTTTCAAAATCACAACATGGCAACACCGCCCAATCACAGGGGGAAACACTGGGTGTCCCCAGTTGTGCACCTGGATCGCGGAGCGGACTTCGGAATTGCCCATTTCGTCCACCGCTGTCCCCACTCACCCACCGGGAGAACTTTTTCTCCCGTGGCCGTATGACTCTCTCCGGTCACATGCAACCGGCTTTCCCAACCGCACGTCGCATAACCGATTTTTTTAGCGCAATCTGAACGACCGCATTATCTTAGCGGACCTCGCAAGGTCGGTCAACTGGGATAAATGGATAAAGCGCAAATATTGCAAGATTTAGAAAATTCGGACAACGGGTAATGAAGACCGGATCCGGCGAGCCCGCGTGGCCGCAGGGAAAGACATGGGCGACGGCCGTGAGACGCCGTGGAAGGGAT
>NZ_JACIYL010000629.1 GCF_014359955.1 Thermogutta sp.
AAGCCCTGTGGGAAGGTGGACGGCCACCGCGACGTGGGGCGAGCAATTTGCTCTGTCCGAGCTGTCTGGCCCAGTTGTCTTTCCCAGCCTGGAAGGCCTGTCCGCGATGCGGAGGAAAGGCCGACATGGAGAACCTCCTTCCTCACGGCTGTTCGTGGTGTCACCGCGAAAAGTTTGCCTTTACGAGGACCGTGTCGCTGGGGCCGTATTGGGGGCCGCTCCGCGATGTCATCACGGCGATGAAACTGCCTCAGGGCGAACGGCTTGCCCGAGCCATGGCCCGCCTGTTCTGGTGCCAGCGCGGAGCGCAGCTTCGCGAATTGGCGCCGGACTGTGTCGTTCCCATTCCCATGCACCGGCGCCGGAAACGCCAGCGGCACATGAACAGCCCGGAGGTGCTCGCCGACATCCTGGCAGGTTTTCTGGGGATTCCCTCCGAGAAACATCTTCTCCGGCGCACCCGGCCGACTCTTCCGCAATCCTCTCTCAAACCGGCCCAGCGATGGAAAAATGTCCGCGGGGCGTTCTCGGTGGGGTCCACTTTCTGGGACCGGATTGTCGCGAAGTGGATGCGCGGCCGGCATTCCGGTGCGGTGATATTCCATCAAAAAAGAGAGCCGGTCAACACGGAACGCACCCCAAAGCGGACAGCCAAACAAGGAGCTCGTTCGCGGGCCATTCATCCCCGGCTGGCAGGCCGCCGTGTGCTGCTGGTCGATGATGTTCTCACCACGGGCGCGACCTGTCACGAAGCGGCGAGAGTTCTTCTCGAAGCGGGTGCCCAGGAGGTATTCGTGGCCGTTTTGGGGCGCGGACAGACGCCTGCCACGGTTGACTTTGAGCCCGAAAAGGCGTGGTGAAAAAGGCCCTTCACCCGCCACGGGCCGCGAATGGGCAGAAGGAATTGATCACTCCGGGAAAACTTGTCTTCAGATCACGCCCCGTGAGTGATTCCCCGGAACATAAAGAACGCCGCCACCACCAGGCAGACCCCCGCGATCGCGTAGTTCCAGTTGACAGGTTGCCGCATATAGAAGGTGGAAAAGGCCGCAAAAACGGCCATCGTGATCACCTCCTGCATGACTTTCAGCTCCGGTAGCGAATAATACCGGCTTCCGATGCGATTCGCCGGCACTTGCAGACAGTACTCGAAGAATGCCACCGCCCAACTCGCAACTATGGCCAGGAAAATGGGGGCATTCTTGAGATCTTTGAGATGTCCGTACCAGGCGTACGTCATGAAAATGTTGGAACCGATCAACAGGAGGATGGGCAGGAGCTTTCCCATAGGCGGAGTTTTCACCCTATCAAAAACCAGCTATGCGCGCAGAAAACGACCGACCTGGAAGATGGGCAACTGGGATCACCAGGGCAGACTCGCCCTTCTCGGCAGGATTGTTGAAAAGGCACCTGCGGGAAGGAAGATCAAGCCAATCCTAGCGTCCCGACCGAGCGGAATCAAGGGCGAAAAAGATATGTCTTATCTTATAAAATCTGCATGAGTTGCGGCGCAAAGAGGTCGTCGCTGGAGGCAGGCCGACGAAACGCTTCTGGTTGGGAGGTTACCTGTCGGCGGGAATGATGCCGTGGGTTTTCAGGTAGTCGAGGACGATGTCGGCCAGTTCTTCGGGAGAATGTCGGGCGGCATCGAGATGGATTTCGGGGTTGAGGGGTGGTTCGTAGGGATCGTCGATGCCGGTGAAGCCCTTGATCTCGCCAGCGCGGGCCTTTTTGTAGAGTCCTTTGGGGTCCCGCGCTTCGCACACCTCGAGGGGAGCATCCACGAAGATTTCGATGAAATCTCCCGGTTTCATGGTCGCCCGAACGCGGTCGCGGTCGATGCGGTAGGGACTGATAAACGCGGTGATGGCGATGATGCCCGCCTCGCAGAAGAGCTTGGCCACGGCTCCAATCCGGCGGATGTTCTCTTCGCGATCCTGGGGTGAAAATCCCAGGCCGAATCGTCTGGCGAATTCTTCCCCATGCCGTTCCCGGAGCATGGCGGGGCTGGCATTCAGACCGTGGCGGATGTTGTCGCCGTCGAGGACAAAACTGTGGTAGCCCAGCGAGTAGAGTCGATGGTCAACGAGGTTGGCCAGCGTGCTTTTTCCGGAGCCGCTCAGGCCGGTGAACCAGAGAACGCACCCCTTATGACCGTTCAGCCTTTCCCGCTCTTCCCGCGTGACTGCATGTTCGTGCCAGAAGACCTTGGCCTCACCTGTGCTCATCGCTTCCCTCGTGTTATTTCCGATATGTTATGGTTGAAACTTTTCAGTGACTGGTTTGTGGCCGATTACTCGGGGAACTCACGCCCGCCAGGGGACCCGGGCGGTATCTTGTTTGTTGATATTTCCCGATTTGCCCAAGCTATCACGAGCTTGAAACAGCGGCAACCGGAAACATCCATTATGACAGAATCGATCAGTTTAGGAAAGATACCGCAGGGGCAGTTGCTCTCCGCTACAGTGTGAGAGCCGAGGGGTTTGAGGGGCGATAGGGGCGGTTCAGGAATGTTCCCTACAACGTCGAAGGGACCTGTTTGTCACGTCCGGCCCTCGGAGGGACCCGCTTGTGGGGTCCGCCGATTAACGTTTGATTGTCCATCCTCTATAACCGGGCACGACAAGCGTGCCCCTCCAAATCATGTTTTTCGTTAACAGGAAGGACAAGGGTTCACCGGCAGGG
>NZ_JACIYL010000063.1 GCF_014359955.1 Thermogutta sp.
CACCCCAGCAGCCAGGTCGATTGCACTCCCGTCGTCAGGTCGAGGCGGGCCCGCCGGTGGAGCGCTTTGAAGTGTGCGGCCGCATCACCGGGATCACCAAAACGGGAAAGATCACCGTGGCCGCGCCAAACCGCTATTTCCGCGCTCCCATCCAGTTTGAGCTGGCGGAAAACCCGGATATTTCGCTCGAGCTTTCAGGCCGGGAAGCGCTACCGTTTATCGCGCGGGGGGCCAAAGTAACGGGCAAAGGTGTCCAAATCGCCCCGACCGCGGGAAGAATGTCCGAAATCACCGTCGAACTCGTCGAGCCGCTGACCCTCACGCCGAAGCGTGAGCCGCGTAACGGAAGTCACCGTGCCACGGAACGAACGCCCGAACGTTTGCCTGGCTCGCTTCCGGGTACACTCCCCGGGAGTGATGAAGCGCACAAGCCCCATGCAGGGCCAGGTTCCCAGGAAAAACCGGCCGAGGGCGGCGCAGAAAATCCGTCGTCTGACCAGGAACCGCCCAAGAAGGCCGCAGGTATCGATTTGCCTCCCCTCGATAATTGACGGGGTCTGAGGGATGGTTGCAGGCGCAACGGGCCAACCGCAGGAGGCGACGACCTCCCAACCTCGCGCCCGCCGCTCCTACTCTCTCACCGCCGAGACGTGGGCACGCTTGCGCAGGGATCCCTGGGCGGTAATCTCGCTGTGGATTCTTGGGGTCATCTCAGTACTGGCGCTGGCGGCGCCTCTTCTTCCCCTTTCACCACCGCGGCTCGTGCGAACGGAACGCCAGTTTCAACCTCCGCGTTTCTGGCCGCTCTTTGAATACGGCTTTCGGCCTGGCGCCGACGAGGAAACTTCGCTTTCCGGCTCAGATGAACGGCCAGCCCGAGAAGCGATCCTCGAGGAAGGCTTTGGACAGCTTGGTCCGTTGAGCGGACTGCTGCTGCGAATACGTTGGTCCATTTTTGGCGAGTGGTGCCTGGCACCGATTTGCGGGACAGATAAGCTGGGCCGTGATCTTTTTTCCAGAATCCTCTGGGGAGCCCGCGTGTCCCTGGCTGTGGGAATCGTGGCCACGCTCGTTTCCCTGGTGATCGGGGTTACTTATGGGGCCATTGCGGGATTTGCGGGGGGACGTGTTGATCGACTGATGATGCGGCTGGTGGACATCCTTTATTCGGTGCCCTTCATTTTTGTGGTCATCTTTATCATCACGATCGTCAGTGCGGAGCCCGTGCGGAATGTCCTGGAAAACCGCTGGGGACTCAACCGCATCATGATCTTTTTCCTCGTGGTGGGGGCCATTTACTGGTTGACGATGGCCCGGGTTGTCCGCGGTCAGGTCATCTCCCTCAGACACGAACTTTTTGTGGAAGCGGCTCGTGCCCTGGGGGCGAGTTGGTGGCGGATCCTCTTTCGCCACATTCTTCCCAATCTCGTCAGTGTGGTGGTGGTTTATCTGACACTGACCATCCCCCGGGTGATATTGTTTGAGGCATTCCTCTCCTTCCTGGGGCTTGGCGTGGAACCGCCCGACGTGTCCTGGGGACTGCTGGCCAACGAAGGATTGCAGGCCATCACGCCGCTCAAAATTTACTGGTGGCTGGTGGTCTTTCCTGGTCTGGCCTTGGCGCTGACGCTTTTTGCGCTCAATTTTCTGGGAGATAGCTTGCGTGACGCTCTCGATCCCCGGCTCAAACGGATCCGTTGATCCCATGGATTTTCTGGTGGAATGGGCTGGATAGCCGGGATTTGCCCGCGGTACAATACGTACGAGTTGCCGACACCAACACAACCACCACGTGCGAGATGCGAATATGGGGTTATACGACCGCGACTACATCACCAGGAGGACGATGCCCGGGGGCGCCTGGTCCACCAGCCAGTACAGCATGGTGACGATCCTCATTGTCATTAACGTGGTGGTTTATGTGCTGGATGCCTTCAGTAACTACCGGCTGAGCGCATTGACGGCCGCCCGAGTCGGCACACTCACGCGTCCCTGGTTGTGGTGGCAGTTTCTGACGTACGGCTTCACTCACGCGCCCAGTCCCCAGCACATCTTTTTCAACATGCTGACGCTGTGGTTTTTTGGCCGGGATATCGAATACCTTCTCGGCCGGAAAGAGTTTCTCAGACTGTACCTTTTCCTGGTGATCGCCGGAGGCGTGGTGTGGGCGGCCGTGAATCAGCTTCAGGGAGCCCCCGCAGGGAGTTCGGTGATTGGGGCCTCCGGAGCGGTGGTGGGCATCTTCCTGCTGTTTTGCCTCCATTATCCGCGAAGAACGATTCTGCTGTTCTTCTTTCTGCCGGTGCCGGCCTGGCTGGCAGGTGTGTTGCTTTTGGCCCCGGACCTTATGTCGGCCATCCAAAGCAAGGAAAGCGAAGTCGCCTATTCTGTGCACCTTACCGGCGCGGCGCTGGCCGCCCTCTATTACTATCAAAATTGGAACCTCGGACTGTTCTGGGAGAGGCTCGGCGGCGAAAGAGTCTGGGTCAGAATCAAGTATCTTTTCCAGCGGCGACCACGGCTTCGGGTCCATCGCGGCGAGTACGAGTACCTCCGTGACATGGATGACGTGGGAGATCCCACGGATGCCGAAAAAGAGGAGTGGGAAAAGCTCGAAGCGGAAGTGGAACGCATTCTGGACAAGATTAATAAATCGGGTACCGATAGCCTGACACGTGCGGAGCGACGAACCCTTGAACGGGCCAGCCAGCTTTACCGCCAGCGGCGGCGGGGTTCCTGAACAACCCGCCGGGGGATGTGCGTCGGGGCGACCGACGGCTTCTTTGAGATGTCTCCTCTCCCCGATGTGGAAAAAAAAGAAGCTTCGCGCTTGAAAATCCCACTGTCCCATGCGACAATGACATTGGGCAAGGGCTTGTCTGTTGGTCACGAGGAGATTGGTCATGTTGATGGTTCGCAGTCGGGCGCGAAAGGGTTTTACACTTGTTGAGCTTCTGGTGGTGATCACCATCATCGGGATGCTGGTGGCCATGCTGATGCCGGCCGTCCAGATGGCCCGGGAGGCAGGACGACGTTCGCAGTGCATGAACAATCAGAAGCAGCTTGCAACGGCCCTCCTCAATTACGAATCGGCACGACGACAATTTCCGGGCTGGGTGGAAACCCTCACGTTGTCAGATGGATCCAAGCTCGATGTCGCATGGTTTGTCACGCTCTTCCCGTACATCGAGCAAGGACCGCTCTATCAGCAGTGGATGCAGGGCACTCTCAATCCAACCGCCCTGCCTTTTGCGGTTTGCCCCAGCAATCCCCTGGAGTCTGCTTCTATCGTCAATTCCCAGTTGCCGATTGAGACCGCTATGGCGTACGTGGTCAATGCAGGGTGGCCGGGGTCGATGCTCAACAACAACACGCAGGAAGGTCCCGCCGATGCGGTGTTCCTTGAACGAGGTCAGGTGTTGCTGGCCAACGGCCTGCAGCTCAAGCAAATCAATCTGGATTATCTGAGCTCGCACGACGGTGCGTCCAACACGATCGCCATCTCGGAGAACATCAACGCTCGGGGTATTTGGGCCTATTCCGCTCCGGTTCCCACAGGCAGCTTCCCCAGCAACGGCGCGTACGATCCCAAGTGGGAATACGCTGTTGGCTTCAACTGGTTTGACAGCCCTGGCACCTGCCGGAGAATTAATGCCTGCCTGAAAGGTGATCCCAATGGAGTGACCGATCCGATCACGAATCCGGAGCTTGCCCGGGCGTCCAGCCGGCATCCCGGCGTGGTTAACGTCGCTTTCTGCGATAGTCATGTCATCACCCAGCGTGACAACATCGACTGGCTCGTTCTTGCCCAACTTATGACTCCGGATAACTACAAGGCAGGAGCGGCAGCCGGCTGGCCACAGCTTCGCGACAGCGTGTACGATTCCGGCAACAACTGATGTGCATGGGGCCGGAAAACGCAGGCAACGGCCTCCAGTACGTTACCAATGTGAACGCAGTTTTCGTCCCTGACCCGAACCAGTTCACTCCCGCTCGATGATGACGTCCATCGGGCGGGAGATTGTGTTTCTTGGTCGGCCCGGCCCTGCCAGTCCTATCGCCTGAAGGCGAACGGGTCCCATTCCAAGTTTTCGGCTGTCAATCTCAAAATCAGCTTTTTCCCCGATCTTCCTGGCCAGGACGCGACCATTCTGCCGCACGACGAGCGCAAGGGCTCCGGGACTCTCCACGTGCAGATGGACAGGCTCTCCCAATCTGACGTGAGGTGTCTGGAGCTTCACTGAGATCTGGCTGCCGAAATTGTCACACGTAAGCCCCACAACGCGGCCACCCCGGCTGGCAATGAGGCCCGTTTCCACGGCCACAACCCGCACTTCGTGATACCCGTCGTCCCACTTGGTTGTGTCGATGGTGAACGCCTCGTTTGGGCCAGACCGTCCCACGAGACGTCCATCCACAAACCACTCGAAGTGATCGACCTGGCCACCGCCAATTGGTGGTGGTAATCCCGGCCTGGGAAAATGGGCTTCAGGACGGAGCGTGACCACGCCGCGAACCGTCTTGCCTTCCGGCAGGTCTTTGAGCTTTACCACAGGAATGTTGGCCCACGGGCGGCAAAGCGGATCGCCCACAATGAGCAACTGATACGGTCCATACACGGACTGATAAAAAGCCTCCGCCGCGCTGCACCCCCGCGCGTAATGGAGATGGATTGTCGGCAGGGGGAACTTTTCAGCGATAGCAAACGGTTCGGTGACTGTCCCGCTGGCAGCCGCTGCACCGTAACGAAGAAACTCCGTGAGAGGCGTTTGTCCCGCAGACTTGGCCATGACTCCACCGAGACTCGTCAGATGGTCGCAGATGGCACCGGGCAGGATGGTGCTCCCTGAACGTGCCCAGTCGAATTGCGCCGTCCCCATCATGACGCCCTGACAGTCGGGTTTATTTTCGGGCATGATTCCATGGACGATTTCCGCCCGGACATTGAGCTTCGCAAGAGCCTCCACAACTTCGGGGAAGGCCGGGTCGCGTGTGCGGGAGCGGATATCGTCGTTTTGCACGAAGTAGATCGTGCCTCGAGGAAAACTCGCATCGGCAGCCGCACTGCGGCGGAGATACTCGAAGATTTCTTCCAGCGTGTTTCCGCGGGTATCTTCGTCCGCTGCGACGGCCAGCACCATCGACAGCAAATACCGCTGGCCCTGCTTGGCGAGGTTGCCATGCTCGTCAAATGGCAACCGACTGGTGAATCCCAGCGTGGGAAGCTCTTTTTGCTCAGGAATTGCGCGCCGCATGTACTGGTTGACCCGGAGGGACATGTAATAGTCGGGCCGGCGCGCGAGCACTCCCGCGTAGAGATAGGTCAGCCCGTTCAGGGATCCACGAGGTGTGAGCACACGCGGCCAGCGGGCACTGGCCTGTTCTTCGGCCGATTTTCCTTCGTCGGAAGGTCCCCCCGGTCGCGCGGGGGGAAGTAATTCGGGATGCTCCTCGGCCAATCGCTCGATATCTTTCCGCAAATCGATTCCCCAGGGAAAATCGGCCGAGTAGGCGACGCAGTCAATCCACTCGAGGGCTCCCTGTCTGGTGAGATGTTCGATGATGGGAAGCAGAATCTTTGCACGGAATCGATCGACGTCCGTCACCTGTTCCTTGGGATCCCAGGCGAGATAGAGGACGTTGGAATCGGGAATCTGACGAAGTGACTGGTAGAAGTTGGCTACCGCGTGGGAAACCGGACTTTCGGAGTTGACAACGAGGAGCACGTTTTCCGGCCCACCTCCTGCCCGCGCGATCCGCATTCCTCCAAAGAGCACAATCACCAGCGCGCAACAAACCGCCAGACCGCCTTTCCACGCTCCGCACCACGCGTGCGCCATTGTCTGACTCCGCACCGGGAATCTCCTCACACAGGACTTGGACATTTGGGTTGGCCCAAATTGTTGTCTTGCCTCCCCCATCGGCTGATTCTCCGATCAGTTTTCGTTATACTCGTGTGAAGTTGATGCGTTAGCTGGGTAGGGTAGAAGCTTTCACGAGTTTCCATTGTAAGGAGTCGCAGCCATGAGATTGCTCCCCACCCTTGTTCTGGTCCTGGTCGCGCTTCCCGTTTGGGCGGAAGAAGGCTCCAATTGTCTTACCCCCGAAGAAAAAGAACAAGGCTTTGTTTGCCTTTTCGACGGAACATCGCTCGACCAATGGCAGGGCGATACCAAGGGTTACGTGATTGAAGACGGCGTGCTTGTATGCAAGCCTGGCGGGAATCTCTACACCAAGAAGGAGTACAGCGATTTCATTTTCCGATTCGAATTCAAATTGACCCCCAATGCCAACAATGGTGTGGGGATCCGCACACCGCTTGGATGTGATCCCGCCTATTGCGGCATGGAAATCCAGATCCTGGACGATTCAGGAAGTCAGTACACACAGCTTCAGCCTTACCAGTATCACGGCTCCATCTACGGCGTGGTGCCCGCCAAACGTGGTCACCTCAAACCCGTCGGGGAATGGAATAGCGAAGAAATTCTGTGCCAGGGACGGCACGTCCGGGTGACACTCAACGGCGTGGTTATCGTCGATGCGAACCTCGATGAAGTCCAGCCGATGGATCACCGCGACCACCCCGGCCTGAAACGGGATAAAGGGTACATCGGATTCCTCGGTCACGGCACGCGGGTGGAATTCCGCAGAATACGCATCAAGGAATTAAAGTAACAGGGCACCGGGTTGTTTCTCTGCGACTGGCACTCCATGTGTTATCTCGGAATCGAGATCGGCGGGACAAAGCTCCAGGTCGGCGTCGGGACAGGCGACGGTCCTCGGCTGATGGCCCTGCGTCGGGATGAGATCGACCGAAGGCTGGGAGCCGAGGTGATTCGCCGCCGGATTCTCGATTTTGCCCGGCCACTCATCGCCGAGTATCATCCCCGGGCGGTCGGTATCGCGTTTGGTGGGCCCATCGACGTTCAATCGGGACGAACGTTGAAAAGCCATCACGTGGCCGGTTGGGACAACTTTCCCCTCGTTCAGTGGGGTCAGGACGAACTGGGGCTCCCCGCCGCCATGGGAAACGACGCCGATCTTGCCGGCTGGGCGGAGGCCATCCATGGGGCGGGCAAAGGCCATCGCGCCGTCTTCTACATTACTGTGGGCACGGGTATCGGTGGAGCCCTGATTTACGAAGGCAAAATCTACACCGGCGCCTACGGGATCGCCGCCGAAATCGGCCATCTCCGTCCGGGCCCGGCGGCTATCTCGCCCGAAGAAGATCTCGAATCCGTCTCCGCAGGTTGGGGGATCGCTGCCCGGGCGCAGGCCCTGGTCAAAGAGGTGCTCGCCTCGCACGCTGCTTTTGAGGCCGATTCCGGCCAGGCAACACTCATCATCCGGTGGCGTGAGAAGTGGGCGACACCGGAGTCCAGCGATGTGTCCTATGCCACGCTCTCCGACGCAGCCACGGATCTTCTGCGGCGATGTGATAACGATGTGGAACGGCTCACCACAAAGATGCTCGGGGAGGCTCTCGCGTCCGGCAATGTCATCGCGGCGTGGGTCTTTGCCCGGGCATTGCGAACGCTCGGCTGGGCCATCGCTCAGATGATCACGCTTATAGCACCTTCAGCGATTGTCATCGGCGGCGGGGTGTCGCTTCTTGGAGAACGGCTGTTTTTTGAGCCGCTCCGCAAAGAGGTGGCCCGATATGTCTTTCCGCCGCTCGCCGATCGGTACGTCATTCGACCGGCGGAACTGGGGGAAGAAGTGATGGTTCATGGTGCGATTTTGCTCGCCCGGCACAGATTCGAAACTGCCGCCGGAAAGGGCATGACATCACCCGTGCTTGAATAGAAGGTGAATGCTGCGGTTACAACTGGGGATCCGGAGTCCTGGTGATGGCTCCGAGGGACACCGATGAGCAGGAAAGGAGAGTGGCTATGATCCCGTGGAGACGACTTCCGCTTCTCGTTTTTGCAGCGCTGACGCTGGGTCCGTTTTCAGTTGCATGGGCGCAGACCGCCTACACCTATCGCGACCTGCTCATGCAGATGCTTGATCCGCGAGCCCCCGCCGTGTTGCCGGCGGACGGAGAATACTGCAAGCAATGGTCAAGTTGGGATCGCGCCAGTCAGTATGACGAGGCGACGGGCAAGTATATCAACTGGGCAGCCAACGGGGATGGTCATCACTTCATCCGCGAGGAAAACGGCATGGAGGTCCTGGCGGAGATGGAAGGGCCGGGGTGCATCTGGCGTATCTGGTCGGCCCTGGCCCAGGATGGACATGTCAAGATTTATCTCGACGGCGCGGAGCAACCTGTTGTCGATCTGCCTTTCAAGAAATACTTCTCGGGAGACACGCCACCCTTCAACTATCCGCAGCTCTCCTACCACCTGGAGGATCAGGGGTGCCGCGGTCAGAATCTCTACATGCCCATCCCTTATCAGAAATCCTGCAAGATTGTGGCGGAAAAGGGGTGGGGACGCTATTACCACTTCGTTTATCGCACGTATCCGAAAGGCACCCGAGTCCCGACTTTTAGCCCCCAACTTGTCGCAGAACACGCTGATCTGTTGAAGAAGATCAACGATTTCTTTGCCGAGAAAATGGGGGAATTGCCGCCGGTTTACGCGGGCACGGAACTGGAAACCCACGGCGGCGTCCTGGAATTGGCCCCCGGAGCCAGGGAATCGCTGGAGCTCACCGGCCCTAAAGCCATTGTCGCCATCAAGGGGAAGATCAAGTGCGGAGATCGGGCCGACGAGATGGCGGCTCTTCGCCGCGTGGCCCTGCAAATCACCTGGGATGATCAACCCAAGCCAGCCGTGTGGTGCCCCGTGGGAGACTTCTTCGGCACCGCTCCCGGCTGGAATAAGTACAAAAGTTTCCTCACGGGCGTGACAGACGAAGGCGGCTACGCCTACTGGTACATGCCCTTTGCCAGGCGTGCGCGAATCGAGGTCATCAACGAGGACAGCGTGCCGCGTCAGATCGAATACAAGGTTATCGTGGCCCCGTTAAATCGGCCGTTTGAGGGGCTCGGTTACTTTCATTGCAAATGGCACCGGGACACCTTCGAGGTTCCGCCCGATCGCTGGCCCGACTGGTCGCTTCTCCGTACCGAGGGGCGCGGCCGGTATCTCGGCGTGATGCTACACGTGTGGAATCCTCTCGGAGGTTGGTGGGGCGAAGGAGACGAGAAGTTCTTTGTGGACGGTGAAAAGTATCCCTCCACCTTCGGCACAGGATCCGAGGACTATTTCGGTTATGCGTGGTGCGATCCGCACCTTTTCCAGCGGGCATACCACTGTCAAACAATGACGCAAAACAATAAGGGGCATCAGTCGGTGTTCCGCTGGCAACTCGTGGACAACGTCCCCTTCCACACCAGCTTTGACGGCTACATCGAGAAGTACTTCCGTACCGAAGAACGCGGCACCCAGTATGCGGTGACGGTATGCTGGTACCTTGATCCCCAGGGCAAAGACCCCTACGACCCGGTCCCCGTGGAACAACGTCACGATTACTACGTGAAAAAGGCTCTCAAGATTGCCGGTTTTCGCATTCTGAACGAGCCGCCGGGGAATCTGGAGGCCCAGGGAATGCAGCACTTTCCCCTGGGTAAATGGAGCAACAATGATCACCTGTGGTGGACGGGGGCCAAACCCGGCGATGTGCTGGAAGTAGGATTCGAAGCCCCCAAAGACGGCAAGTATCAGGTGGCCGTCATCCTCACCAAGGCGCGCGATTATGGCATCGTTCAGCTTTTCATCAACGGCCAGAAGGCGGGTGACCCCATCGACCTCTACAATCCTGAGGTCATCCGCACCGATCCCATCCCCCTGGGTACTTTTGAGCTCAAAAAAGGGGAGAACACGCTGCGCGTCGAGATCGTGGGCGCCAATGAAAAGGCCATCAAGGCCTACATGTTCGGGCTGGACGATGTCGTCCTTACGCCGATTGAGTAGCGAGGCTCTGCAGCCCAGCAACTACGCTTCTTGCTGCGATTGAGTGAAGAGTCCATGCTTTCCCGGGCTGCCGTTCATGCGGCAGCCTTTTTTACAGGGATTGCCTGGACAGGAACGTGCGGCATCTTCAAAGTTCGCGCCCAGGTGAAAACGATGACTGCCACGTAGAAAGGAAGCGAACCCGCCAGGGCTAGCGCCAATCCCACCGCCGCCCCACGCATGCCCCACCACGCGGTGAAAGCCGGCAAAAGGACCAGCAGGAGAAGCACTGTTATCCCGCGGATCACCATATGCTGGCGAAACGCCCCAAGGGATTCGACACCGCGTCCGAGCACGCTGGTCATGTAGAGGACACAAGCGGCCACGACGATGCAGCGAAGAAATGTCGGATCCTCGAGAATCCGCGGTGTGAGGACCGCTCCAATCAATTTCTGGCCGATGGCCGTTTCCGCCACGGCAAGCGGCAGTAAGGCGAGCAGAATCGTGACGGCCATGAAACGGCTCAGCAGAAAGACATAGCGACGAAGTTCCAGCGCGTGATAACAGCGTGCGAGGCGCGGGGCCAGAGCGTTTGCCATGGCGCTGATGAAGAGCTGGCCCACCGCAGCAATTTGAAGGGCGGAAGCAAAGACGGCCAGGGCCTCCTTTCCCAGGGCCATGTCCACCACATACCGGGGGATATTGGTGATCAAATTGATCTCAAAATTGACCACTCCGGCAGGAAGACTTTCCCAGATGATCTTGAGCCACCCGGCGTGCGGCCGCAGGAATTGAACGGTTTCCACGGGCATGGCAGGGGAGGTCCGGGGACCTGCTTCGGCAGTTTCTTCTGC
>NZ_JACIYL010000630.1 GCF_014359955.1 Thermogutta sp.
AATTCAGTAATAAAACGTCGTTTGTTATTGTTAAGATATTCAGCAACATCCTCGTGAACGGTCACCGTAATCTTGGCCACGCGTTCCACCAGAACGGCCAGAAGAAGCTGCCGCATGGTCTCGATGGCCATGGTCTCCACGGTCTTGACCCAACCGGCCCCTTTGCACAGAGGACAATCACGGTAGAGAGTTCGCTTTAAACTGGGGCGAATCCGCTGGCGGGTCATTTCAATCAGACCGAACGGACTCGTGCGGAGAATTTTGGTTCTTGCGCGATCGCGGCGCACCGCCTCCCGCAACGCCCTCTCTACTGCCCGGCGATGCTTCTCCTTCCGCATGTCGATAAAATCGTTGACGATCACGCCTCCCAAATCACGCAGCCGAATCTGTCGGGCGATTTCCTTGGCGGCGATGAGATTGATCTGGAACGCCGTTTCTTCGGCAGAGTCGTCCACACGAAAATTCCCGCTATTGACATCGATCGCGACGAGCGCTTCGGTCTGATCGATGACGATGGATCCACCCGGAGACAGTGGCACTTCGCGCTGATGGATGATACTTATTTCCTTTTCCAAACCATACTTGTGGAAGAGCGGTTCTTTTCCATCGTAATATTTGAGCCGGTCCACATAGCGGGGCATGACCATCTCCAGGAATTCTTTTGCCCGCTCGTAAGTTTTAGGCTCGTCGATGATGATGGTTCCCACCTCCGCACTGAAAATATCGCGAATGGTGCGGATGATCATGTCACTTTCCTGGTAGATATCGACCGGAGCTTCCAGCTTTTTGATCCGCCGCACAATCACTTTCCAGAGGCGGAGTAGATAGGCAAGGTCCCGGGAAAGCTCCTTTCTCGTGCGGTCTGCTCCCGCCGTGCGAACGATGAATCCCAGTCCTTTGGGCAAATCGAGCTGATGCATGATCTCGCGGAGGCGGCGCCGGGTGGCTTCATCTTCGATCTTCCGCGAAATCCCCACCCGACCCAGAGCCGGCATCAAGACGAGATAGCGTCCCGGAATACTGATGTAGGTGGAAAGCGTTGGTCCCTTGTTGCCGATGCCCTCTTTGATAACCTGAACGATCACCTCATCGCCGCGGCGGAAGATGCTTTGAATGGGAGGACGAACCCTGGGCCGAATGTTATTCCGGCGATTTCGGACCGGCCGCGTGGTTTCCCCATCCAGACCATTGAGCACACCGGAGGCAGGTGGCGGTAGATCACCGAGTTCGTCCGGGTCATACCCGGCCTGGCGAAAATACTGGGGTTCCACATCACTGACGTGGAGGAATCCATTCCGGCCGACACCAAAATCCACGAACGCCGCCTGAATGCTCGGCTCGAGATTGACAACGACTCCTTTGTAGATATTGCCGACGTAACTTTCCTGGTCAGCACGTTCGATGTAAAGCTCTTCCAGGACGCCGTCTTCTACAATGGCAATGCGACATTCCTCAGGCTGGGCAGCATTGATCAACATTTCCTGCTTCATAAACTCGCCATCCTTTGCGGCTCTGGAGGCGAGTGCGCATTGCGAGACGTCGGCCGATGCTGGGCGTCCGGTCCTGTGAGATCCCCGTCGCGTTCGTCATGAGACTACCTCCACCCGACTGCGCACGAGAGGAATCCCCTGTGCTTCGAGATCGTCCAGCCCCAGGATGCGAAGCACCTCCCGGGGATGGAGAGATCCGCGGGGATCGACCCGGAGAGTGAAACTCAGACGGCCGTCCGCAAGACTCCACTCCAGAAGGTGGTCAAGGAGATTGCGTTCGACGGCCTGGCCCTGCTGCGTCATTTCCACGCGGGAGTGGGCGCCGATCGCGTCCAGCCGGCTACGAAGCATCCCTTCTCGCTCCGCAGGAACCCGGATCTCGTAAGTGACGCGAGACACCTGCGCTTTGCGGGTCCCGGGTGGCACAGGCTCGACGCTATGAAACGCCAACCCTGGAACAGTTGCTCGCTGGAGGCGGGCGAGAATCTCGTCGGTGGACAAAGCCTCGGTCAACTCGAGTTCGAGAACTTCGTTACGCCCTTCCAATCCGAGAGCCAGCGCCAGAGGAAAGCTGATCTTCGGTTTCGGATGGAACCCCTGGCTGAAAGCAAGCGGGAGTTCTGCCCGCCGGAACAGACGCTCCAGAGTTCGCACCAGGTCGTGGTGGCCGATAAATCGCAAATCTCCTGTTTTGGAGAAGCGAATGCGCACTCGTTGCCGGACCGTCAAGCGGTCCATCCCATCGTTGCCGCTGGCGATGGGACCTCGGTTTCTGGAAACCTCTGAATTCGATTGATCCGATCGCGATCCGATGCGTGTCACCTCTTTTCACAGAGCGTTGACAACCGCGTAACGAACCCCCTCGGCTCCGGAACCAAGCGTTCTGCGAGCCGGAGGAATGTAAAAGTGTTCGCGTTCAAATACTGCGCCGCCTGCTGTTGGCAAGGCGGCCTGTTCGCCCCAGCCCGCGGCCGTGTCCCAACTAAGACCGCGGTCCCCGCGCCTCCTCAGTCTGATGGCCACAAATGGGGGACCTCGATCCCCTTATATCTGCGACTATTCCCTGGCGTTTCCAGGACGATCATCGCCCTGTCATGCCATATCGATTGCCCAGCATAGCAAAATCTGGAGCATTTGACCAGCCCAGGGCGGGCTACGCGGTGGGCCAA
>NZ_JACIYL010000631.1 GCF_014359955.1 Thermogutta sp.
CCTCGGCGGGCGTCACCTGCACGGTTTTACGCCCGCAGAGCGCGACACTGGTCGATTCCCGCCGGTGTTCGAGAAACTCGAACCGGCCTTGTCCGCATGTCGGACATGACGGGTCCTGAACCCCCGCCAGCGAGATCTGGCGAAGTGCTACCGGCCACAAGTTCACAACGATAAGATCACGCGTGACGGCCTCGTATCGGCCGGCGAGAATCTTGAGGGCTTCCATTGCCTCCAGTGAGGCCACGACGCCCACGGTGGGGCCCAGGATTCCAGCCGTCTCACAGGTCGGCATTGCACCTGCTGGTGGAAGTGTCGGAATCAGACAGCGCAGGCATGGCGTTTCTCCCGGAAGAATGGCCATGACCTGTCCCTGGGCCCCGAGACACGCAGCAAATACCCAGGGGCGTTTTTCACGGATGGCGTAATCGTTGAGAAGAAATCTCGTTTCAAAGTTATCTGTTCCATCCACGAGGAGATCAACATCCTTTGCTAGCTTGCCGATGGTGTCCGAACAGATGTCGGCCACGATCGGTTCCACGCGCACTTCGGAATTGATGCGCCGAAGTTTCTCTGCTGCCGCCACGGCTTTGGGGAGCTGCTGCTGCGCATCTTGTTCGTCGAACAGGCACTGCCGGTGTAGATTGCTCAGGTCGACCAGGTCTCGATCTACCACGCGCAAAAAGCCCACCCCTGCCCGTACCAGGTGATTGGCTACCATCGTCCCCAAAGCGCCGCAGCCGCAGATCAGTGCTCGGGCCTCTGCAAGGCGTTGTTGGCCTTCCGCTCCCAGAGGAGCGAACTGGACCTGGCGGAGGTATCGGAGAGACACTTCAGAATCAGGGGTTGGCGTCGGCATGTTTGGAGTGCAGTCGACCTTGCGCGAGTCTCATTCCATATTCGTTCCAGGTTATTCCGAGTTGTCCCGCTCCTCCAGTATTCTAAGAAGGAACTGCCCTGTCACTGAATTTGGGCAGGATGCAATTTCCTCGGGTGTTCCCTGGGCAACAACCCGGCCGCCTTCGCTCCCCGCGCCGGGCCCTAGGTCAATCACGTAATCCACGGAGGCAACGAGCGCAAGATTATGCTCGATCACCAGAAGCGAGTGTCCCAGGGACAAAAGCGTGTCAAAGCATTCCATAAGCTGGTGAATATCGTGGGGATGAAGCCCTCTTGTCGGTTCGTTGAGAATAAAGAGAGTTGGTTTTTTTCGGGAACGGGAGAAATAGGAGGCCAGTTTCAGACGCTGTGCTTCCCCGCTGGAAAGGCTCGCCATCGGCTGGCCCAAGCGAAGGTAATCCAGTCCGACATCCATCAGTCGCCGTAACTTGGCCTGAATTTGCGGTTCCCCGCGGAAAAAGAAGTACGCCTCACGAACGGTCATGCGGAGAATTTCTGCGATATTTTTGCCGCGGTACGACACGGCCAAGATTTCCTGTCGATAGCGGGTCCCTTCGCATTCCGGGCAGGGGATTTCCATATTGGGGAGAAAGACCATATCAATTTCCAGAAAGCCTTCTCCCTGACACCGTGAACACTGGCCTTCCCGGGAATTGAAGCTGAAGTGACTCACCCCATATCCGCGGACCCGGGCGTCGCTCGTCTGGGCGAAAACTTTCCTGATTTCGTCGAAGGCTTTGATGAAAGTGGCGGGGTTGGAACGCCAGGTTTTGCCGGGAAAACCCTGGTCAACGAGGACGACGTCACCAATCTGTTTTTCTCCCAGAAGATCCGAAAACGGGAGCGGCAGCGGACCAGCGCCCTGAAGCCTCTGCAGAAGGGCAGGGTAAAGTGTTTTTTCCACGAGGGTGCTTTTTCCTGCCCCACTCACACCGGTGACCGCACAAAGGACGCCGAGAGGAAATTCCACTGTGACATGCTTGAGATTATGCCCAGAGGCTCCCGCTAACCGGATCCAGCCCTGGGCCTGCCGGCGGGGACGTAGCAACACGATCTGACGCCGACGGTTGACGTACTCCGCGGTCAAAGTAGAGGCCTTTGCCAAATCTTCCGGCGATCCCTGAAAGACTATTTCACCGCCGCGTTCCCCGGCTCCTGGTCCCAGTTCGATGATGAGATCCGCCTCGCGGATCAGGGTTTCATCGTGTTCGATCGCGACGACCGTGTTTCCGCGGTTGCGGAGGCGAAGGATCATCCGACGAAGTGCCGCCCGATCTCTCGGATGAAGTCCTGCGGACGGTTCGTCGAGGATATAGACCACGTGTTTGAGACCGGAGCCCAGAGCCGCAGCAAGGAGTGTTCGCCGCAACTCCCCCGTACTAAGGGAGTTGCCCGGTCGGTCGAGATTGAGATGGCCAAGACCCAGTTCCCGGAGCGAAAGAAGTCGCTCCAGAATTGCTTCCCTGCAATAGGTGGCCTGGCGGGTTTCTGGCCCATCGACGACGAGATGGCGGAGGAACTCAATCGCCTCGTCTACCGTGAGGTTGCAAAATTCGCGGATATTGAGCCGACGTGCCCGGGCTTCCCCATCTTGGTCCCGCGTCTCGGAGGTTGCCAATTTCCCAGTTTCGCCCGACCTGACCTTTTGCCAGTCACTCTTCAGGAAAACGCTCAATGCCTGACGTGAAAGACGGGCGCCGCGGCACTCGGGACATCGAATTTCCACTTTCCATTGTTGCATCCAGGCGCGCCAGGCGAATT
>NZ_JACIYL010000632.1 GCF_014359955.1 Thermogutta sp.
CGGTAGAAAATCCAGATCATCAAAACGGCCACCGCCAGCATAAGCAGCAAAGAAAAAGGATATCCATAATACCATCTTAATTCCGGCATATTCCACGGAGAAAAGTCAGGATCGAAGTTCATCCCGTAAACGCCTGCGATAAAGCTCAAAGGAATAAAGATCGTGGCGATGAGCGTCAGCCATTTCATCACTTCGTTCATGCGGTTGCTGATCGCTGAGAGGCAGTAATCCCGAAGATCGGCGCACAGTTCCCGGTATGTTTCCGTCAGATCAAGAAGCAAAACCACATGATCCCAGCAATCCCGGAGGTGAACTCTCACGGCGTCCGTGAGGAAATTGGGATAATCGCGAAGCAGGATTTGAACGGCATCCCGGTGGGGCCACAGAATACGGCGCAGATAGAGAAGTTCCCGCCGCAGATCGTGGATTTCGCCCAGGACTTTGCGGGCATCGGCACGCGTCACCTCTTCATCCAACGATTCCAGCTTTTCGCCGAGAAAGTCGAGCACGGGAAAATAGTGGTCGATGACCAGGTCAATCAACGAGTAGGCCAGATATTGCGGGCCGAGCTGACGAAGTGGACTTCCTGGATCGTGAAAGCGTTTTCGGATAGGGGCGAACACATCACCCGGTCGAGGTTGGAAGCTCAGCAGAAAATTTCGGCCAAGGAATAGGCTAATCTGTTCGCTCTCGATAATGCCGTTTTCCGCCACCTGGGGCAGCCGCATGGTGATGAACAGGGTTCCGTCGTACTCTTCCACTTTGGCCCTCTGGTGTGTGTTGACGACGTCTTCCAGGGCCAGTGGATGCAGGTTGAACATTTGGGCGATCTTGGAAATAAGCTGGTTATTTCCCGGCCCGTCGATGTCACACCAGATCCAGCCGGGGCGGCTCAGCCAACTCCGGATCACCTCGGGATGCTGGACCTCCTGTTCTTCGATGGTATCAGGAAGGACATGGGTTAAGGTTATCCTGGAAGGCTGTGGCGTCGGTTCCGCAATGATTGTCCCGGGGGCCGCTCCGGGAGGTGTTCTTCGCCGGATACGGTAGCGCTTGATTCTCCGCGCTTTCCTCGATTCGGGAGAAGCATGAGCGTGCGTCATAAAGCGACGTCCTTATATGCGGTGTCACTGTTACAAGTTTTGCGCGTGAAACGTGGTTGTTCGACATGGCCAAAGGTGCCATCATGATCAGGATGAGGGAACAAGAGTCCGCCAATGTTATCGTACGATAACATTAAAGTGCTCCCCATCTATGATCGGCAATAGGGACGAGGGCCTTTCCAGCGGACGACAAACAGCGACGGGAGGGATTTATGGATGTCTTTGAAGCCATCGAGAAGCGCTACAGTTACCGCGGACCTTTCCGAGATATTCCGATTCCTCGAGAACACCTGCGGAAAATCGTGGAGGCTGGTATCCGCGCACCCTCGGGCAAGAACGCGCAGACCACGAGTTTCGTCATTGTGGACGATCCTCAGCTCATTCACCGGATCGCTTCGCTGTTCGAAAACAAACCTGTTTGCACCACTGCTAAGGCTATGATCGTGTGTGTTACGGATCCGCGGCCCGTGATGGGCAATGTCTCTTTCCATATCGAAGATTGTGCAGCTGCCGTGGAGAACATGCTTCTGGCCATCACGGCCCTTGGGTACGCGACGGTGTGGATCGACGGTGCGCTGCGTTACAACCGAATTGCCGAACGGATTGGAGAAATGCTGGGAGTTCCCTCCGACCTCCATGTCCGCGTCCTCTTGCCAATCGGCGTGCCCGCAGAGCCCGGACAACAGAGGGAAAAACTGCCATTTGAAAAACGCGCCTGGTTCAATCGCTGGGGAGCAGGGGAATAAAGCGTTTCGCTGTTAGAATGTCGCCAGGAGTTTTTCGGTAAGCTTCGGCCAATCTTGGGGAGCAAAGCAGTATTGCATCTGCAGGAACCGGCTGCGGAGCTTGACCACTGCATCAGCGACGCGACGGCCGCGGAGCAAGACATCAGCGATGAGCTCGGCCAGTTCCTGGAAGTCCTGCTCGCGCATGCCGAAGCGTGTCATTTCGGCCACGCCCATGCGAATTCCTGAGCTGGCGGCGAAGTTTTCGTCACCGGGCAGGGCCTGATAATTAACGATGATGTTGGATTCCTCCAGTCGCTCCGCAGCCTCGATTCCCATGTGGGCCCCCACGCGAACCAGCACCTGATGGGTTTCCGTGTAATCAACGGCGGGATTCCCCTCAACCTGAATCCCACAGTTGTGGAGAGCCCTGGCAAATGCCTTGGCGTTTTTGAGCACCTGAGTTTGATAGCTTTCGCGGTAGGTGTTCATCTCCATGGCCGCCAGCAGCAAACCGAGAAGGGTTCCCAGATGATGGTTGCTGAGAAAGCCTGGGAAAGCGCGCCGGCGGATGTGATCCCAAAGCGCGGCGTGCGGTGAGTCTGGATCGAATCGTGCCGCGATGATCCCCCGCTGGGTTCCGTAGAAGGTTTTGTGTGTGGAGCCCGTCACGATATTCGCCCCTTCGGCGAATGGGTCCTGGAAGGCGGGCCCCAGAATACCCAGGACGTGCGCGGCATCGTACATGACCAGCGGCTTCTGCTTGAGCCGGGAGAGGATTTTGCAGATTTCTTTCACCGGCTCACGACAGATGAAAATGCTTTTCCCG
>NZ_JACIYL010000633.1 GCF_014359955.1 Thermogutta sp.
TGCGGTGAAGACGATGTAGCGCATTCCCGCCTCTTTTGCCAGGCCTACCAGAGCATCTGCATCAAATCGCACCGGATTGAATTGGGCAGCCAGCCGTTCATACTCGGCGACAGGGATCTTACCACGATTCATCATCCACTCGGCGCTGTTGGGAAGGGTTTGCCCTTTGTACTCGCCCCCTGTAACCGCGTAAATCCCCCAGTGGATGAACATTCCAAACTTGGCGCTCCGCCACCAGGACATGGTGGCTTCACGTTCCGGCAGGATTTCTGACGCCCCCACCGCTGTAGCGCCTAAGAGAAGTCCCGCCCAAAGTGCCAGGCATGTCATTTTTCTACTGTCGAGCCGCCGCATCTCCAATCCCATCATTCTCTTACGATAGATGTTGTCCAAGTCCTAGGAAACTTAGTCGTTTATAGTTCATTTTTTCTGGTGTATGAGCTCGCAGTATAGATTTATGCTCGAAAAATACAGTCATTTCCTGGTCCTTTTGGCCAGACGAGGCATACTGCGCACCCAGCATTAGGCAGTATGACGGGATTATACATCAAGACGATTTGGTGGTCGAGTCTGCGTCTGTCAGAACCTTCCAGTATGCGAGACTGCTCCGCCCCGCCTTGCTCCATTTGACGCGAACTTGTCGGTTAGCCGGGGCGTTCCTACTGCCACGCCACGAATGGACCGCTGGGGCTGGTGCGCGTGATGCGGCCGGCGCAATCAAACGTAGCCCCAATATGGCAACTTGCTGGGGGCAAAAGGCTGTGGAACAGTGCTGCCTTCCCATGCCGAAAGCAAAAAGAACGCCGTATTTGTAGTCCGGTCCGGCTTGAGAAGGCTTAAACACTACGTAAAACCTGCGTGCGAGGCCCACGAATGAAGGTACTGAAAATGAAATCCGCACTGCCGTCGCTGGTTTTCTTTGTCGTTATGTTAAAGATGGCTGCGGTGAGCTTCGCCCAGTATGTGGAGACGATGGACGAACGGAGTCCACTTAAGGACCTCCGTAAGGATTACGGACTGGCCGATGACGGGGGGAAAGCAAATCAGAGCGATGTCTTCCAGAGGGCCATTGACGAGATGGCGGCTCAGGGAGGCGGGCGTATTTTTGTGCCCCGAGGAACTTATTTAATTTCCGGTGTCTGGCTAAGATCAAATGTCCACATCCGCGTAGAGGCGGGGACTGTCATCCGACCGTATTGGCCCGGTGGTAACAAAGTCTCCGTGTTCCTGATGGATGCCAAGCCGCGGGGACGCAAGCCAACCCCCGAGGAAGAGCGGGCTTTCATCGAGAACGTGAGTATCCGAGGTGTCGGGGGTCGCTTTGTTGTGGACTACTCCGATCGACCAATGGAGCAGGGGTACAGTGCTGTGGCCTGCCGCATGGTGCGCAACTTTCTCATTGCGGACATGGATATCCTGGATAATTTCACACCCCACTGTGGAATTTACCTGGTTCCTACCAATTCGTCGACCAAGGACGTGAGTCAATGGCCCGTATCCCGTCCGACGCGAGGAACGATTCGCAATTGCCGGATTTTCAATGCGAGTCCCGGCTACGGTTTGGTTCAGCTTCATGGAGCAAGTCCATTTTGTTCGAGGATATTTACGCCAAAGGCGGCGTGACGTTGCGTCTTGAGACTGGGGCGGTCGGACTTCACAATGGTGTGTTCGATGTCGTTGCGCGCAACGTGACCTGCGAGGACGGGCGGTGTGCCGTCATGTTCGCGCCGCACAGTGCGATCAATGGAGTCGTCCAGGTGGAGAACGTTCTCGCGCGGGGTTGCGCCTGGGCCGTCACAATCGGCCTGGGAGGAGTGAAGAAAGAATAGCTTAAGATCCAACCAGATGCCCGCGATGGAAGTTTCGCTGAAGGATCCGTTGTCCGCAACATCCATGCGATCTTCGGCTGGCACGCTCAGGTCAAGACGCACGAAATCCTGGCCGTGCCGGAGGAATATTACGATCGCCTCAAACTCCGCTGGTTCGACAAATTCTTCGAGGGACCATCGATTGGGGCCGTCAAGGATACCACCGGTGGTCACTATCATGTTCGAATTGAAAACGTCACAATGGAAGGCTTTACCTACAATGCTGACCGGCCGATTCTTACCGAAAAAGACGAGCGGCCGGGAAAATGGTTTGAGGAGCTTCGCCGATGGAAAGCCACGCACGAGGGAGTTCACCCCTGACAGGAATGGCCGTGTTGTTGGTCCTGGTAGCCACAGGGCACTCAGCTACCCGCGCCGCACCGCCTGACCCAAAACCCCATATTCTGTGGATCATCACTGATGATCAGCGGCCGGACTCCGTGGCAGCGTTCAACCGGATTCGCTACGGGCATCCGGAAAGCCGTTTGGGCTATGTCACCTCACCCAATGTGGACCGCCTCGCGGCAATGGGAACGACGTTCATCAACGCGTTTAACCATAACCCCTCCTGCGCTCCTTCGCGAACATGCATGCACACGGGGCGTTATTCGCATCATACAGGGGTGTACGGATTCGAATATTACGATCCTACGGGAATGGAACACTGGCGACCGATGGTTCCTGAAATCCTCCGCGACGAGGCGGGTTACCAAACGATTACGGTAGGAAAATTGGGCATCCGTGATCAACGATTCTCCAGACAGAACCGTGGCGACGGTCCGCG
>NZ_JACIYL010000634.1 GCF_014359955.1 Thermogutta sp.
TTCCGCGACAATATTTCTTCCCCACCGGCGGTGAAGTCTGACGCCCAAAACGCTTCCCTAAAGCGGATAGCGCTCGCCCTGGAAGTACACTTTCTGAATTTTCAACACGGGTTCCTCTTCCATGCAAACCATGCCGCTTTCGCTCCACAAAGCGGCTTTTTTCGTGCGCTCTGATCTTGGAAAAAGTTGGTCATTGACAAGCTCGGGATTCACATCAAGGAGGATAAACTCCGGCGACGCCCCCGGCTGAAAAACGACTGGCGGCAGTCCAAGCAGTGCCCGGGGATTGACCGAGGCCATTCGAAAGGCGTCGGCCACCGAACAACCGGTCAAACGGATGGCGTTGACAACTCCGGTCACCAGGGGCTGAGCAGCACCCGCCAGGAGTTGCCGCTGCCCAGCTACCACAAGCCGTCCTTCGGGAAGCATTTCCACCTCGCCGAGAGGAGTCCGATAAATTCCCGGCGGCATTCCGGCCAGAGCGGTCACATCACTGATCAGAATGGACCTGGCGATACCCTTTGCCCGCAGGGCCACCATCATAAAGTCTTGCGGCAGGTGGTGGCCGTCGAAAATGAAGCTCGCCCAGAGCCGGTCGTCGGCAAGCTGGTGCCACAGATAATTGGGATGCCGTGGCAGCATGAGGTGGCAGCCGTTTCCCAGGTGCGTGCTGAGCTGAGCACCGGCCGAGACCGCCTCTTCGAGTTGCCTGGACGTGGCAGCAGTGTGTCCGATGGCGACGATCACTCCGTTGGCCACAGCCGTCTCGATGAAGGGCACCGCTTCAGGATACTCGGGCGAAAGGGTGATCAAGCGGATGAGGCCGGCGGCGGCCTCCTGCAACTGGCAGAATTCTTCCCAATCCGGCGGGCGGACATGTTCTCGGGGATGGGCTCCACGCGGGCCATCTTCGGGACTGATGTACGGCCCTTCCAGATGGATCCCCGGAATCGCGTCAACCAAAGGCGGATATTCGTTGACAGCCTGAGCGATGGTCCGGACGGCGTGGATCATCACTTCCCGGCTGTGGGTGGTGATGGTGGGGAGAAACCGCGTCACGCCGGCCGCGAACATCTTTTCCGCCACGGCCCAAACGTCCTCGGGCGAGACGTCCGGCGCTGTGAAATCGTGGCCGCCATAGCCGTTCACCTGAATGTCGCAGAGAGCGGGCGCAATCCACGGTAACCTGTCGTCCGATACTTGTCGGAACCCGGCGGTCTCGCGTTCCAGGGAAACAATGCGATCCTCCTTGATCGTGATGGCCACGACGTCACCCGACAAAACATCACGCGCGACGATCCGTTCTCTTGAATCTGCGATGCTCATGCGTTCATTCCATCCTGCCCCCACTTTCGAGCCCGTGTTGCAGGTGGCTTACTCGTGCTCACGCCCCGCAACCCGAGCCGCCCCGGGACACTGTGGTCGGCGTTCGTGGAGGGACGATCTGGCCATAACCGTGATGATACTTGTCATACCATTTACGGGCTTCTTCGATCGGAATTTCCAGCGGTTTGCCGAGCTGGCAGGCAAGAAACGCTTTTTTGGCAACGTCCTCCAGGGCAATCGCGAGCTTGACGGCATCGATCGCAGTGGGGCCCCAGGTGAAAGCCCCGTGGTTGGCCAGCAAAATGGCCGGAGCGCGATTTCGATAACGAATGATCGCCTGACCGATATTGTCCCCTTCATTGTCAACATAGGGGGCACAGGGGATTTCCGCCCCGAAGTAATCGGCAATCTCCGTGAGGCACAGCGGGATCGGCCTTCCCACGGTGGCCCAGGCGGTGGCGTAGTCGCTGTGCGCATGGGCAATTCCTCCCACCCCCGGCATATTCCGGTAGATGTATAAGTGGTGTGGCAAATCGACGCTCGGCCGCAGGTGGCCGGAAAGGACTTTTCCCGTGATGAGATCGACTTCCACGAGGTCCTCCGGGGTGAGGGTCTCGTAATCAACACCGGACGGCTTGATGACGAGTCGGCCTGTGCTGCGGTCCAGTCCGCTCACATTGCCCGAGTGCAAACACACCAGGCCGTACTCCTGTAGCATTTTGTTAGCTCGGCACACTTCCTCGCGCAGTGATTCCAGCGACATGACATGATCTCCCGCCTGCCATCCTGGGGGCTGTCACAAGCGGAGTCCCAGAAGATGGTTTTTTCAGCCTACGATTCGATCATACTTCCTTGCGGACTTCCTTCCGAATAGCAATGAGTTCTTTCATGACATCGTACAGCGAGGTCTCATAATGGGGCAAGCCGAACGCATCATGGAGTTTGCGGTAGAGTTTGTAGAGTCGGGCATAAACAGCGGCCGCTGCTTTTCGAGGCCGATAAACCGTTGGCTTGACGCCTGTCATCCGTCGCTGAGCCTGCTCCACTGATTTGTAGGCTCCTCCCACAACAGCCCCGAAAATCGCAGCACCCAAAGCGCAAGTTTGTGCCGAACGGCTGATCTTCATCGGGCGATTGCACACGTCGGCATAGACCTGCATAACGAACGGGTTTTTCTCGGCAATGCCCCCGCAGTTGATCACCTCTTTCACGGCTACCCCGTATTCTTCAAACCGTTTGATAATGGTCAGCGCGCCGAATGCCGTGGCTTCCACGAGGGCGCGATACACCTCCGGGGCGGTGGTCAAAAGCGTTTGACCGA
>NZ_JACIYL010000635.1 GCF_014359955.1 Thermogutta sp.
TCGTGACCCCGGAGTCAATGTTTTCTTCGACAACCATACGGCGGAGGGCGACGTCGGTTTTGAGGACCCATCCCAGCACCGCTTTGGACTGAAACCCGACGCCAAACCTTTCCAGTGGTTTCACTTCCGGGCCATTCCCTTCGACGAAATCGGACTGTATCCCAGCCCGGTCCGCGCAACGTGGCCGGTGGAGCACAGTGTTTCGCCGAAATATGTACCCGAGTAAACTTGAAGCGAGTACAACCGCCCGGCAACTTACGAGAGCACGGCTCAAAGAAAGGAGTGCACCTATGTCCACGCACACAACCCGACGGGAGTTTCTCGCACAGACTGCTGTTGTAACTGTAGGCGGACTACTCGGCGTTTCCAGCACCGTCCGCGCTCTTGGGGAAGAGTCCTCTGTGGCAACGCCACCCCCTGTGCCGCGCTGGCGGGGATTCAATCTGCTTGATTTCTTCCAAGCCATGTGGCGCCCGGTGGAAGGCGATTTCGTCAAGGTCGAGCCCGTACCCGAAGAGGATTGCCGATTGATCGCAGAGCTGGGTTTCGACTTTGTGCGGCTGCCAATGGACTACTGGCTGTGGATCGATTCGGATTGGCCGAAAACGAAAAAGCTCCGCCCGGACGATCTTTTCAAGATCCGAGAAGCAACCCTGGAAAAAATCGATCAGTCGATCGAGACCTGTCGCAAGTACGGCCTGCATGTTAACTTGAATTTTCATCGTGCCCCCGGCTACTGTATCAACGATCCAGAGCGGGAACCGCTCAGTTTGTGGAAGGACAAAACCGCCCAGGAAGCGTTTCTCCACCACTGGACCGTGTTTGCCAAGCGGTATCGTGGAATCTCTGCGAAGGAGCTCAGCTTCAACCTGGTGAATGAGGCTCCGACTCCACGTCCGGGCTATATGACGGCGGAAGATTATTGCCGCATCATGGGCCAGGCTATTGAGGCCATTCGCAAAATCTCACCGGACCGGTTGATCTTTGTGGACGGCCTCAATGTAGGCACAAAAGTGGTGGACTGCCTTATCTCTACCGGTGCGCCGCAAAGTGTCCACGCATATTATCCGGCCCAGATCAGCCACTACCGGGCGTCCTGGGTTGATCGAGATTCCAAATTCCCAGAACCCACCTGGCCGATCAAGAATCCGGACGGCTCCATCCGCATCGGCCGACAGCAACTGGAAGAGCATTTCGCCCCCTGGGGTGAGCTGCGACGAAAAGGCATCGGGGTTCACTGTGGTGAAACCGGCTGCTTCAATCGCACACCCCATAACGTGTTCCTTGCCTGGATGGAGGATGTGCTCGACATCCTCAAGGGACACAACATCGGGTGGGCGCTGTGGAACTTCCGCGGCTCTTTCGGGGTACTGGACTCCGGCCGGAAAGACGTGGACTACGAAGATTTTCACGGCCACAAGCTGGACCGGAAATTGCTGACCCTGCTGCAAAGGTACTGACCAGATCGAAAAGGACGGCGCAACCAGCCTTTGTCCGACACAGGTTCCTGAGAATTGGGCGACGCGACTTTACCCAATGTATCGAGCTGAGCGATTGTTCTGAAAACGTCGGATACCGCAAGCGAAACAGTCAGGAAGCCGCTACTTCGGCGGCTTCTTTTCTTTTTCCGGCCACTCAACCTTCAACTTGTAACCCATGATTTACTGAAAGACCGAGATAGCGATCTGCCAACCGCCGAGTGTCACCAGTCAGCGGGTAGACCGCTCCATGGACGCTGGTGGACACGGAGGAACATCCCGATGAGCACCATGACGATTCCCGATCAGGTGATCCCATTACCGGGAGATCCACGGCTGGCCCATGCGCTGGTGGCTGCCGTGGAAGACGCGCTGAGCATGTGCGGGGCGAGAGCCCGACTGGTGGGAATCACGGCAGTACCTACCCACGAACCCGGCACAATCACGGGCGTGTTAGGAGTGCACGGAAAGGCGACAGGATTCCTCATTTTGAACGTTTGCGAACCCGTAGCCAAGGCACTGACGTCCGGATTCCTCCAGGAAGAAGTGGACGCCCTCAACAGCCAGGTTGTGGATACAGTTGGCGAACTGACGAATCTGGTGGCCGGAGGGTTGAAAAAGCGGGTGGCGGACACTCCCTGGGCGTTTCAATCGGTGACCGTTCCCTCAGTCATCATCGGCCACAATTACCAGATCGCCTACGCCAAGGGTATCACTTATCTCGCCGCTACGTTTGAGCAAGAGAACGCGGATGCCCTGTTTCTGGACCAACGGCTGTTTCAGGCAGCCGTGTCGCTCATTCGCGTGTAGGCAGCTTCCGCCAGCCAAAAAACAAAAAATTCGTCGCCCCTCAATGCCGCCCGAAGGCCGAGTCCGCCCCGTGGGGGATCCGGACCTTGGCCCCGGCCAAACCTCGCGGCTCGAAGCCGATCGGCCGAGACAGTACGGAGATGTTTTTCTCTTGTTTGGCACGGCGATTGCAACATCAGAAGTTGCTCGCGCGTGAGTTGGCCTCGCCGCGTGAGCCGGGACAGAGAAGAGGTTTTTCATCCCCAACAGGGGCCGGCAGACAGAAGAGGCCAACGAAGCGGACCGGGACCGTCGGGCTCCCCCCCAACACGCGATGCTCTCCTCCGCAACGACGAGGAACCCACCCGACG
>NZ_JACIYL010000636.1 GCF_014359955.1 Thermogutta sp.
GGTGGTTTTTTCACCGTGATAGATCGCCCAATTGATGGGCGCGGCGCCTCGATATTTGGGGAGCAAAGAAGCATGGAGGTTGATCCCCCCTAAGCGTGCCGTGGCCAGTGTCTCGGGCGCGAGAATCTGTCCATAGTCGCAGACGACAAGCAGGTCGGCGTCCTGGCTGGCGAGAAACTCTCGGGAAGACGGGGCATTGATATCCTCGGGATCGAAAATCGGGGTGCCGTGTGCGAGGGCGATTTCCCGGAGCGGGCTGGGGGGAACAGGTTTTCCCCGGCGCACGAGAGGGGCCGTCACCAGGCACACCACCGAGTGATGGGTGCGGTAGAGTTCCTCAAACGTGGGAACGCCGAACGGTCCTGTACCAACCATGACCAGCCGCATCAGATCGTGCCGCCTCTATCTCGAGAGTTGCCTCGCCGATGTGAATCGGAATTCCTTATTGTTTCGCGGGATGCGGCAAGGTGTCCAGTCATCATCCCGAAGAGGGACCGCGACCAATCGGAGGGAGACGTTTTTCGGCCGGAACGTGCGGCTTCGGGAGAAATCAGCGGCGCTTGCTTGCTTTGCCTATGTTGCCCAATTATTATCGAGTATGATCCCAGGTGAGGGCCACCCGCCGCGAACAGGTCGGGATTCTGGAACCAAACAGGGTGACGTCGTTTCTAAACCGTTTGGGAGGCGGGTCCTGACCGTTCGCCGAGGTCAATTCAACTTGTTGGTGCGTTTGCACTGGTGATGGAGAGGAGTCTCATGTATCGCTCAGCTTTTCGTACAGGCCTGGTGTTGAGCGTTGTCCTGCTCCTTGGCTGGGGTGGGCTCGTCGAGAGAAGTTTTGCCCAGCAGAATCAGAACGCCGGGATGGCGGGCGTCGTTGTCAGCCCGGATGGTGTGCTCCGCACACAGGTGGTTTCCGATCCCACCGGGCAGATCATGCGGGACAGGATTGCGGCTGCCCGAAGCACGCTGCCTCCCGACGTTGTCCGCTTCAGCAAGTTGCGGAAAGTTTCGCTTCCGCGGTTGGAGCGGGCGATCATTCGACAGCAGGGGGTGCTCTCCGAAGAGATGAAGTATCTGGCCGGGTTGCAGCGCATCCGCTACGTCTTCCTTTATCCGGAAAGCGGCGACATTGTGCTGGCCGGTCCGGCCGAAGGTTGGGTTGAGGATCCGACTGGGCACGTGGTGGGGCTGACGACCGGGCGGCCTGTGATTCAGCTTCAGGATCTGGTGACAGCGTTGCGGGCGTATCCGCCGGATGGTGAAGGGCCGGCCGTCATCGGCTGCTCCATCGATCCCACGCAGGAAGGACTTGCCCGTATGCAAGAGTTCCTGCGGAGCATGGGCAGCTTCTTCCCGCCGGGAAGGGAGCGGGAAGTGGCCGCGAGGATGGTGGCGGGTGTTAAACAGAGTTTGGGCATGCATCAGATCACGATCATGGGAGTGCCTCCGGAAACCCATTTTGCCCATGTGCTCGTGGAGGCGGACTATCGGATGAAATTGATCGGGATCGGCCTGGAACGGCCGCCCGTGCGAATGGTGAGTTTCGTGGATCGCGCCCTCTCGTCGTCGGTGTCGCCCAACCAGCTCTTCCGCTGGTATTTTGTTCCCGATTATCAGTGTTTGCGTGTGAGTGATGACGGATCGGCGTTGGAACTGGTGGGTGAGGGGGTCAAGCTGGTGGGCGAGGACGAACTCGTGACGGCGAGTGGGGAACGCAAAACCGCGTCGGCGGCGAGCCTGGCCAGCAAAGCATTCACCACCAGTTTCACCAAGAACTATCCGCAATTGGCGGCCCGCGTGCCCGTCTATGCCGAATTGCGAAACCTCATCGACATGGCGGTCGTCGCGGCGTACATGCAAAAGCAGGACTACTACGGACGGGCCCAGTGGAAGATGGAGTTCTTCCGAGATGAGAAAAAATTCCCCGTTCGCGTGTATCCTGCTCCGAAAATGGCCGAGTCGGCTGTGACCGCCGTCATTCGCCCTGGTCGGGTCAGCACGCCGGTGGGTGGCGGGGTTCAGATCGAACCGGAAGAAGCCCTCCAATCGGAAAATCTCCTCCCCGATGAGAAAGGCGAGGTCCAGAAAACCAAGCAGAGCATCCGGGTCGATCTGCCCGACAATGTCTGGTGGTGGGATTGATCTTTCGCGCCGGTGAACGGACGGGGAACGCCTGATCAACCACCGCCCGGCCGCCCGTATTTTTGAAGATAGGCTTTCACACGCAGTTTCCGCATCGCACTGGCGGTGCTCATGTAACGGACTGTGCCGAAAATAGGCCTTTCGGGACCCCACGGGCGGTCGTAGCGGCCAAGGACCCAGCAGATCCCGGTGTAGGAGTTGGGATCACAGCCGTCCAGAGCATATCGGTCGTTCAACTCGATCATTGTCTCGAGTGCTGATTCTGGAGTGGGTGACCACTCCAGAATTTTTTTACCCCAGAGCATCCTCAAATAGTTGTGCATCCGTCCGTGCTCGCGCAGTTCGGTCTGGGCTGCGTTCCAGAGAATGTCGTCTGTGGCGGAATCGGCCAATTGTGTCTCGGTGTAAATTTTCGGACGGGGGTCGCTCCGATGAATCGTGAGCGTCCGTCTCGCCCATTCCGGAAGCGAGTTCCACGACTTGTAGTCCTGCT
>NZ_JACIYL010000637.1 GCF_014359955.1 Thermogutta sp.
AAGACCGAATGGGGAGACAAGTATTCCGGAGGGCTCGGAACCTATACAGCCAACCATGTTCCAATCGCCATCTATTGCCCTCAGGTCAAAAAAACATTTTTTGTTTATGGCGGCGCCAAGGATGGCAAGCGACATTTACTCAATATGATTTCCTATTACGATCACGTAAAAGGGACGGTTCCTCGACCCGTCGTCGTCCATGACAAAGGCGGCGTAGACGATCCGCATGATAATGCGGCGCTGGCTGTCGATGACCAGGGATACCTATGGGTATTTGTCAGCGGAAGAGCACGGAGTCGCCCAGGTTACATTTATAAAAGCCGCAAGCCATATTCCATTGACGACTTCGAGCGCGTGCGGGAAGGCGAACTTACCTATCCGCAGCCATGGTGGTTTCCGGGCGAAGGATTTTTGTTTTTATTTACGAAATACACGAGGGGGCGCGAGCTTTATTTCAGTCGGAGCCTGGATGGGCGCGACTGGCTTCCGGACGTCAAATTTGCCGGAATGGGTGGACATTACCAGACAAGCTGGCGGCGACAGCATCTGGTGTTTACCGCGTTTAATTATCATCCGGGAGGAAATGTTGATCGGCGGACCAATCTCTATTACCTTCAAACCGACGACCTGGGGCAAACATGGAGAAACGTCCAGGGAGACCCGATCGAAATACCATTGACTGATCCAGTGAATAATGCGCTGGTCCGTCATTACGAAAGTGAACATCGCCTCGTTTATATCCACGATATCGACCTGGATCACAATGGATATCCGGTGATCCTCTACATCACGTCTGCCAGTTACAAACCGGGGCCGGAGGGTGATCCACGCTGGTGGACAATAGCGCATTGGAATGGCAAGACCTGGGAGTTTTCAGAAATCACGCCAGCCAACCACAATTACAGCACGGGGGCCCTTTATATCGAGGAAGACGGCTGGCGGGTGATTGGTCCGACTCAACCGGGACCACAGCCGGTGGGCGCGGGAGGTGAGGTTGCTGTATGGCTTAGCAGAGACCACGGGAAGAGCTGGACAATGGTTCGGCAGCTTACCGAACGAAGTCCTTTTAATCACAACTATGTGCGGCGACCTGTGAACGCAGATCCCGGATTCTATGCGTTGTGGGCCGACGGCAATCCGGACACGTTTTCACCTTCCTGTCTGTATTTCTGTACGAAAGACGCTGACGTGGTGTATCGTCTTCCGTATCACATGACGGCCGAGGAAGAACGCCCCGAACTGCTCCCTTTGACTCGTCTCAATTGCGCTGCCGCTGAATAGAAGACGGCCTGTTTGTATAAACTCGCTCATGGGACGACATCGGGGCGTTGCGCCTCGAATGCCCGTCGCTTGGCTCCCTTCCCTGGTGCGACCATCGACACCTTCATTCCCGGTTGTCCGTTGAAAGCCAGGTGGGGCAGATCGTCCGAGGTCACTTTCTGTATTTCCCCCGCCGAAAAACCCGTCATCCACAGCCGACGAAAAAAGTTACGCCGGTTGGACGTGGTTTGTCCAATCTGCCGGTTACATTTGTGTTCGAAGGGGGCCTCCTGGATGAGCTTCGATCGATTGACCGGGATGGCCCGGCGTCTGGGATCCTGGGGCAGAACGGCGGCACTGCCCCAAATGCCGCCACCAGCGCCGGGCCGCCTTTTCACTTGGGGATATTTGAACGTGCCAGGAACCGTCCGAGCCTGGCGGGAGCTACGCTCCCGGTGATGGGGATGGAGAACCGGCTTCCGTGGCAGAGACACCGTGTCAGACGCGGAGCTATTTGATGAGACTGGTAGTGACGGCTGCGGTGTCCTGGAATGTGAGCTTGGTCGGAAAAGAGGGTGGGATTGAAGGGCGCTTTGGCGCTGGACGTCCGGACGTTTTATAATCGAACACGGGGGCGGCATGATGGACCCGGTTTATCGATTTTTGCGACGGTGCTGTGGATGGGGAAGCACCTCGAAGGAGATTTGGGAGTCGCACATGGGCGAGCACTCTCCGCTTGTTCGTCAATGGATGATGCTCCGAATCCTGTCCAGCCGTCACTATGGCGTGACAGTGAAGGAGCTGGCCGAGGAGTTAGGAGTCAGCGAGAAAACCATCCGTCGAGATCTGGATGCTTTTTCTGAGGCGGGATTTCCCCTGGAAGAGACCGTGGTCGAACATGGCAGGAAGAAGTGGAAGCTGGCGGGAGATTTGTCGGTCAAGGGGGTGCCGCTCCATTATGACGAGGCCATTGCCCTCCATGTCGCGCGGTGTTTTATGGAACCGCTGGCGGGAACAATCTTCTGGACAGCCGCTCAGCGCGCATTCAATAAAATCCGCTGCATGTTCAATGAGCGAGCGCTGAAATACGTCGAGAAAATGGCCCAGGCTTTTTACCAAACCCGCGTGGGCTTTTGTGACTATTCGCGACAGGCTGAGATCATCGATCAGATTATGATTGGCCTGGAAGACCACCGAGCACTGGAAATTGAGTATCAGTCACTGAAAGCCAGCGAACCGGCGACCTACGAAATTCATCCTTACGGGATGACGTATCATCGCGGAGCCCTGTATCTTGTAGGATGGTCCCCGGGGAAAAAGGAAATACGACACTGGAAAGTGAACAGAATAAGTCGGGCGGAAGTGACCGATCGAC
>NZ_JACIYL010000638.1 GCF_014359955.1 Thermogutta sp.
GGGGACCCGCTCGTCGGGTCCGTTCTTCCCGAAAAGACCTTTTCCGGAGGGACGTGCTCGTCACGTCCGTCTTTCAACGTTGGATCATCCGTGGCCTTTCGGCGGGGACTAAAGTCCCGCGCCGAAAGCGGGGCTAAAGCCCCGCACTCCATATCTCGCAGGGCCCCGCTCGTCGGGCGTCTTCTATCAATAACATTTGGACAATCCGCACCCTTTCGCCGGGTGCCCGGGTGCGTGTCGCCGTGGCTCATGGCGCAAGCAGGGAAAAGGGAAACACTGGAATATTACGCAGAACCCAATAGGCTGTGATGAGCCCCAGCAATCCCCAGCCCCGCCACGGTTGTTTGAACCAGTTCGGCCGCAGGAACAAAAGGACCACGACGGGCAACATAAGTACCATGAGTGGGTTGAGATCCACAGCGCGAAGAAACTGCGCATGGAGCAGGGCATGCGTGGCTCTTAGCGAACCGCATCCCGGACAGTACATGCCGGTGAGATAGTGAAAAGGACACGGTGGAAAGAGCCCACTCTTCGCCGGGTCGAAGTGGTAAAGGAGAAATACTCCTGCCCCAGCAACGGAAAACCCGACGGCAACACGCGCGGGCAATGGCAGAAATGAGAACGGACCGCCGTGGTGCTCAACCCCCATGGCCCTGAGCCATCTGAGCAAGGACGACGAGAAACAAATAAGCCAGCGTTGCTGCAAGCCCGATTCCGAACGAAAGCCACGTCCAGAAGCTGGCCTTTTTAACATTTTCCATGGCCTGGGCATAATTGCCACTCTTGGCCGCGCTGTTTGCCTGCACCGAATAGACGATCGCCACAATACCAAATGGCAGACAGCACAAGAGGGTCACCAGGATGGCCCACGGAAGATAATTGGGAACATGTTGGTAGGTGGGCGGTGGATAGGCCTGGGCATAAGGCGGCGGATAAGGGGGTACCCGCTGCTGCGCTGAATAATTTTGCAGGAGCTGGCCGCACTGCGTGCACACAACAGCATTATCGGCGTTGAGGGCACCACATTTCGAACAGTACATCGGTATCTCCTATCGCGCTTATCAACTTTTAGCACTCAAGCAGACGCTCCCGTTGCAAAAACAACGTCACTGGATAGTCCAGCAACTTTCAGCCCATGTTTATCAACGAATTTCCCTCAAAAAGCCCCTCGGGCCGCACGCTATCTTGCATTCGTCAATAGAAGAGGCAATATCAGAATGGCCCCTTCATCGATACGTTTCATTCCCCGTCGCAAACTCAATATTTTATTCCCCTCATACCGTGCAATGGTCAAACTGATTTGCATCGGAAAAGATGCACGGCGGAAACTATGGGCAAGTTTACACAGAGTACGGCGACTGTCAACCGGTTGCCTTTCCGACCCCTCCGCGCGTTTGGAAAAACCCGTGACCTACCACGAGCGCAGTGTCTTAGACGGGCCATTCATGAATGGCCCAACAAAATCGGAGGGACCTGCTTGTGACGTCCATTCTTTCCGAAAAGACCTTTTCCGGAGGGACGTGCTTGTCACGTCCGTCTTTCAACGTTGGATCATCCATGGCCTTTCGGCGGGGACTGAAGTCCCGCGCCGAAAGCGGGGCTAAAGCCCCGCACTCCATATCTCGGAGGGACGTGCTCGTCGGGTGTCTTCTATCAATAACATTTGGACAATCCGCACCCTTTCGCCGGGTGCCCGGGTGCGCGTGTCGAAATGGCCGACTGACCGGATCACAGGCAACGCAGGAAGGCCGTCAAGGCCTCTTTCTCCTCCTTGGTCAGTTTTGTGCCCAGCACGAGATTGTGGAATTCGACCGTATCCTCGATGGTCAGGAGACGACCGTCGTGCAGATACGGCGGCGAGTCCTTCAGACCTCGCAGCGGGAATGTCTTGATCGGTCCGTCTCCGGTCATCATGTGGCCATTGACCATATGCGGCTCAAAGAATCGCTCGGTACGGAAATTGTGCATGAGGTTGTCCGTGTAGTAGGGCGGCAGGTGACAGGTGGCGCAGCGTCCCTTGCCGAAGAATACTTCCTGTCCTCGCAGTTCCAAAGGCGTGGCTTTTTCCGGATCAAGTAACCCGAAGACATTGAGCTTGGGCGCTGGCGGAAAGTCCAGGATGGCCATGAATTCCGCCATGAAGTGGACCTGGCTTCCGCGTTCCAGAACGTTGACACCTTTCTTGGTGGCAATCACTGGATCACCATCGAAGTAGGCGGCACGCTGTTCGAATTCCGTGAAATCTTCCACGGTTTTAAGGGCCCGCTGCGAGCCAAACAACCGCTGAATGTTCACACCCCGCAAAGACGGCGTGTCCAGACGGTGCCGAAATTCCTGCGGGCGAATATCGCCGACAAGATGCGTGGCGCCATTCGTGTGCCCGTTGACATGGCAATCGAAACATGTGACACCCATGCTCGGTTTGAGACTCCTGCGGTCGTCGGTCGCATTGAACTGCTGTTGCGGGAAGGGGGTCAGGAGCAGTCGCAACCCTTCGAGCTGTTTAGGATTGAGAATGCCGTTGAACAGCTCAAAGTAGTTCTGAAGTGTCACCACTTTGCCCTGAGACACGTCTCCGAGATCGGGACGCGTTGTCAAATAAATCGCCGGCGGATACTCGGGCAGGAAG
>NZ_JACIYL010000639.1 GCF_014359955.1 Thermogutta sp.
GCCGGCGGCAAGGGGGACGTTTCCCCGCACCGCTTCGGGCCCCAGGGGTGGGATCGGAAGTTGGACTAGAACAACGTGAAGTGGCATCCGGATCAAACTCGCTGGGCTGAGAGAGACTTCCAATACCGGACCGAAAGGGCTTTAGTGCATTTTATCCATGGGGATGGACAACAATCCGGCTGTGTTCTGGAAGTTTAGGCCAGCGGAAGAACACAAGACAAGGGTTGCTGCCGATGGCAAATTTCGCTGACCCGCTCGTGAAGGCGAAGCTTCGTCCGGAGTTCACCCCTGTCAAAGTCGCCGATGGGTGAGCATGCGGCGCTGGTGTGCAAGACATGCCTGATTTGGATGGCAAACCGGGCAAATGGGTGCCCGACCTTTTTCGGCCCGTCGAAAGGGAATGGATGATTGAACGTCAGATGGTGGATGTGACAAGCACGTCCCTCCGAGGGGTGTTTCGGAGGGGCACGCTTCTCGTGCCCGGGCAAAGCCAACGCATGATTGAAAGTTGAAGAAACGGACGTGGCAGGCACGTCCCTCCGAGGGGTGTTTCGGAGGGGCAGGCTTGTCGTGCCCGGGGCGAGTCCACATATGGAGTGCGGGGCTTTAGCCCCGCTTTCCGCGCGGGACTTCAGTCCCCGCCGAAAAGCAATGGATGATCCAATATCAAACGACGGACCTGACAAGCACGTCCCTCCGAGGGGTGTTTCGGAGGGGCACGCTTGTCGTGCCCGCGAAATGGGAAACGTCGTTCGGAGGGGCACGCCTGTCGTGCCCGGGCAAAGCCAATGGATGATCGAACCTCGAATCACGGACCCGACGAGCGGGTCCCTCCGACATTGGTAGGGGCCATTCACGAATTGCCCCTCCAGCATATCGCGCTCGTAGCGTGTGATACGTTTTGGAAGAGCAGGGATGGTACAGCTCTCGTCGCTTGTGGAAAACCCCGGCGGGGAGCCTGTCGCTGCATCCGTGCCGTTTGTCCAGCTTAAGAGTCAGCGGAAAGTGCGGTAAGCTCTTGCCGCTGGCTTGCCAGTTCCTGGAGTGTCTGCAGGAGTGTTTCTCGCCGGATGGGTTTACTGAGATACTTGTTGCAACCGGCGTCCAGGCATATTCCTTCGTCTTCCGCCAGAGCATGGGCGGTCAGCGCCACGATGGTTCCCGGGTAGCCTTCCTGCCGGAGGAATCGGGTGGCCTCGTAGCCGTCCATCTCCGGCATCTGCATGTCCATGAAAATGACGTCGAAAGGCTGTCCTTCTTTCCAGGCCGCCATGGCCTTTTCGACGGCTTCTCGGCCGTTCTCGGCGAGCGCGACACTGACACCCGCTTTCTCCAAAATCACTTTCAATAACCGCCGAATATCGGGGGCGTCTTCCGCCAGCAGCACGCGAAGATGGGCAACACCGCTGGGCTGCGTTTCCGTTGCAGGCACCGGGGCAGGAGTGGCCGTCCGTCGGGGATCCGAGGACCCATCCTCGCTGTGGGACGCCCCACCCGCATCGGCTTGCTCTCTGCGAACGGTTTGCGCCAGGATCGTCACGGTGAAGGTGCTGCCTTTGCCGGGCGTGCTGGTGACGGTGATTTCCCCGCCCAGCATTTCCGCCAGGCGTTTGCTGATAGAGAGTCCCAATCCGGTGCCACCGTACTTGCGGCTTGTCGAGGAGTCGCCCTGAGTGAAAGGTTGGAACAATCGCGCCATCAGATCCGGTGGGATGCCAATGCCGGTATCGATCACGTCGAACCGGAGGCGCACGGTGTCGGAGGGCTCTTGCGGTGTGCACGAAACACGCACACGGACTTCACCCTGCTCGGTGAATTTGATCGCGTTGCCGATCAGGTTGATGAGAATTTGCCGGATGCGAACCGGGTCGGAAATGATCAGATCAGGAAGCGGCGTCAATACCTCCAGACGAAGGGGCAGTTTCTTTTCCTCTGCGCGAATCCGCATCAACGCGATAAGTTCGTCGAGGGTTTCCCGCAGCGGGAATGGCTGCATATCCAAGCGCAGTTTGCCCGCTTCGATCTTGGAAAGGTCAAGGACATCATTAATGAGCTGGAGTAAGTAGTTGCCGTTTCTCTCAATAGTTTGCAGCGCCGCCCGGTGTTCGGGCTTGCAGTTTTCCTGAGTGAGTTCCTCGAGAAGCATTTCTGTATATCCCAGAATGGCCGTCATGGGCGTGCGTATTTCGTGGCTCATATTGGCGAGGAACTCGCTTTTCGCCCGGGTGGCGGCCTCGGCCTTCTCGTAGAGCTCCAGGAGAGCCTGATTGTTCGCTTCCACAATCGCGGCATATTTGGCGAGTTGGTCTTCCGCCGCCTTCCGGTGGGAAATGTCCCGAATGATGGCCACGATGTGCCGGACATGTTCCAGTTGTACCGTGGAGAGGGTCAGTTCCACGGGAATATGGCGGCCGTCCTTGCAGCAGGCCGTCGCCTCGATCCGCCGGATTTGCGGGACGTCGCTTTTCGCCCTATCCGAGAAATAATGATTCTCGTCCTCTTGCGGTGCGATTGCCTGTTCGTAGGCGACCAGTTCCTGGAATGAGCGTTCGAGCATCTCCCTGGCGCTATACCCAAGGATATTTTCTGCCGCGGGATTGCAGAAGAGGATTTTTCCTGAC
>NZ_JACIYL010000064.1 GCF_014359955.1 Thermogutta sp.
GTCCTGGGCGAATTTGTTGTCGGGCGGTACCTGACCCGCCTGTACCCATTGCGCCAATCGCACCTGCGGATCCAACTGAGCCAGAACCGGATGCAGGGCGTAACCGGCCAATCCCCCGGCGAGAAGCCACAGCGGAACAGCACCCAGCATGATCGCCAGGCGACGTCGTGCCGTCCGCCGTTCCGCTCGAGGGAGCGGCGGCACAGGGGCCACGATTGCTCCGTAAGGACACGCATCTTCGCACAGCCGGCAGCGAATGCATTCGGTTGGGGGGATGCGCACATGCCAGCGTGCCAGTTTGGAGCAGAGACCCAGGAGTGCACCATACGGACAGAGGAACCGGCAATACGGTCGCCCGACAAAAATCCCAATCAAAAGTAAACTGCCACCGAAAACCAGCATGGATGTGGCGCCCGACCGCCGGAAAAACGCCACAAACGGATCGTACTCGCAAATGACGTAGCTGGTCCCGGTCGCCGCATAAAGCACGGCCAGGCCAAGGTAGATCCAGGGGAAAAGCCCCAGGGCGTGTTCCAGCCAGTCGGGCAGCTTCTGTGGTCGAACGGCGGCAATTTCCTGGATCGCCCCCAGCGGACATACGGCCGCACAAAACACCCTACCAAAAAATAAGGCAAAAGCGATCGGCAGCGCAAAAAAGAGCAGCACGCTCCACGGAATAACGTACCGTCCATCAAAAAGGCCCTGAGCCACATCCTGAATGGCCCCGATGGAGCAGACACACCCTTCCCGATGAAAGCCGAACCAGAACAAACTGACACCCGCCAGCACAAACAGCCCGTTTCGCGATCGCTTCGCCAGCGCCAGATAGGTCGCGGTCCCCAGGGCGATGACGAGGGCGATCGTGTCCACCATTTCCCAAACGGGTGAGGGCGGTGGCGGGACGGGCGTTTCCGGGAGCTTATGGGAGGTAAAATCCGGCGGGGGAAATCGCTCGACGGCCAGCGCTGCCCACCGTCCCGCCAGCACAACGGCGGCGACCCCCAGAAGGACGAACGCCTTCCATCGTCGCGACGCTCCTTTCTGCGAGCAGGACGCTTCTGGCAGCCGACAGTTTTCACGCTGTTCCTGCTTGGGAAAACGGTCAATCATATCGGAGGTATCACCGCACCAAAGTCTTTTGGGGCCGACAGAACGGCGAGGCACATCTCCACGATAGATTCAGAGTGTAGCGCTCGGTTTGTACAGATGTTTCAACAGATAGGGCTGTGACGCTGGAAGCCGCACAAACGCCTGCGAAGGACAGGCGATGGCAATGGAACACTGGTGGCAATTCAGGCAACGGTCGTGCCTGACCTGGAGGTAAAGGGAACCGTTGCCGAACGCAGCGCAGCCAACCACACACTTGCCGCACGCAATGCACAGATTCTCGTCGATCGTGTATTCGTAGTAAGGCTCTTCGACCAGTTTCCGAATGAGGGCACCCGTGGGGCAGAGCTGGTTTTCCGCCCCGGTATTGAGGGCCAGCGGCTCCGGTGGAAAATACCCGGTGCACAAATCGCAGTAGCCGCACATGGGAAAGCTGTTGACGCATTTGACGGCGGAGGGATCCAGAACGCAATGCGTCGCGCAGTTGCCGCAAGCGATGCACTTGTAAGGATCAATCTGCCAGACCAAAACGTCCCCGGAGGCTTTTTTTCCTGCCAGGAACCCAACCAGCCCACCGACTCCGAGAAACGTTGCCATCTGGATCCCTTCCCGCAACATTTCTCGTCGCGAAACCCGTTTATCACTACCCGTCGGGCTCATGGGATTTCCCTCCTGCCGACAATTCGGCGCCTTGCCACGGAAATCACCTCGACGATCGAGCGGCGGCCAGTTTCCCATCAACGGGAGATTTCCGCGACTCCTCTTGGGCCTTACTCTTCAGGTCTCCCTCTTGCTGGGAATTCCTGTTCGCCTGATCATCGCGCAGACTCTGTCGGAATAACTGGGCCTGGGGCAGGAAACAGGCAGCGACCCGCGAACAGCCGTTACATATCGACCGCCGACAGGCCACGCTGGCTTGCGGACCGATACGTCGCAGCCCCAGAGTCACCGTCGTCGCAGAGAGTGCCATCAGAGCAACCGCCCGAAACGACTCGCGCCAGAAGTCCCGCCGGGTCACAAACGGGCCAGCTTCGGAGACGTGCTTCTTGTGATGAATTGCAGCATGCGAATCGGTCATGGCTGGAAGCTCTCTTCTGTATCCCCAGGATTCACCCAGTTTGCCGGGCCACCAGGTTTTTTACCACTCCGAACAGACCACCGAAACACGATACCCCAGCCCGCCCCGGTTCACCACACTCCCGCTACCCGAGGACGTTATTTCTGCGTGGTAGCATAACCATTGATTGTCTCCCTCATGTGCATGGCACTCCCCTCGGCATGGTCGGAAGCGGCCGGGTGGCCGTCCTCCTTCGGCCGAAAAGCCTCCAGGACACCCCGTCCGGGATCGAGAACGAGGATCCATTGTTCGCCGGGACTCTCGGGAGGTGAGAAGATTTCCACATCGAGCACTGGAAGTCGATCTTCGTCCCGCGTCTCTTCCCATTTGCTGGAAGGGGCAAAATGCTCGGGGGAGGCCACCCAACCCAACAGCTCGCCGTGTGCCGAGTACACTTTCACCCGTGGAATCCCTTTTTCCGCCGTCACCACCCTCCCATCGGAAAATAGCGCGATATGAGCGGGGTTACAACAGCCACAGAAACCCGCCTCATCCAGTCCCGCTTTGCCCCAGAAGATTTCCAAATCACCCTCCGGTGTATAAAGTTCGACGCGATGCACGCCGGGGTTGACCACGCGCAGGAGGCCGTCGGAACCCCAGGCGAGATCAAAATAGGGACTGGGAATGATAAAACCGAGGATCCCGCGATCCGCGTCGCGGTGCCCAATCTCGGCTATTTTCTCACCGTGGCGATCGACACGGTGAACGACCCGGTTGCCTGCATCCGCCACGAAAACGTCCTCACCAGCCACGGCAATGTCCGTAACGACGGCCTTGGTACCAAAAAAATTCCATTCCGACTGGACGTCACCTTTCGGAGTCAACACGACAACTCTGGAGCCGCTTCCCACGAGGAAGAGCCAATCCGAATCCGAACCCCTCCCGGCTCCGCTAACCTCAGGTTCCGAGCGCTTGGCAACGGCGAGACACTGGGGCGCAAAAGACAGGGCCATTTTTTCTTCCAATCGCCCCCCGCTTGCCGAAAGGGCGACGGGAAGCAGTTGATCATCCACAGCAATCCAGGCGTTGGTTCCCATCACCGCCAGTCGCCGCACCTCCCTTCTCGGAATCTCGACCTGCCAGGCGGGCTCGAAAATAATCTTTTCCGCGGGCACGGAGACGTAGTTGTCCAGCGTATAGACAAACCGCTCTGGCAGTGCGTTGGTGCGAGGGCTTCGCAGATGATTTCGGTACACAAGGACGGCCGTGCCTCCGATGATAAGACCGATGACGACGCAACCGAGTGCCAGCAGCGCTTCCTGCCGAACTGTGCCCCTCGGGATGGTCGCTGGCCCCTCAACCAACCGGTGATTCCACAACGGAGCTTGTTTTCGTCCTGTGTCCATAGTGGTGTTCCGGGCAAGACGTCGATCAACCGCCCTCGATCTCAGTTGGCCGTCAAATCGAGGCAAACCATCTCCGTGCTGCTGCGAACAATCAGGCGGCCCTTTACAATCGCCATGGGCCCCCAGCAGTCGTGTCCCTCAAGCACCCGAGCCTGTGCCAGAGGTCGGAAGGCCTCGGGAGTCGCTTCCGCCATGGTCAGTGTGCCGTTGTCGTCGAGTGCCAGCAGCAGGCCATTTGCGATCATATACGGTCCCAATCCGAATCGGTACTGGGAACCGCTCGCCCAGCGCTGGTTGCCGTTCAGGTCCAGGCAAACCATCTGCTTATCTTTTTCCCGCACGCCGTAGATAAACCCTTTGTACAGCACGGGGGTTTGCTGGGTCGAGCCGAACTGCTGGGGAGGAAGCCGTGATTCCACCGCGGGGATAATCCTGTCGCCCTCTTTTGTTAACCGCATGAACAGGGCCCCTGCATCGTACCCGCCGCAGAAAAAAATGCGATCATCGGGCAGAGGAAGCGGAGACGGGACGGTGGCGAGACTGATTTTCCACTCGGGTGTATCCCAAAGGATGGCGCCATCGTCGGCTCGAACCGCGACCACGCCCCCTGTCGCGCAGTACACATACATGCGCATCCCCTGAAAGACGACCGGCATGATCGAAGAATGAGTCATTTTCCAGTCGCGTGGATTGGGTGTTCGCCACAACTCTTTGCCCGTTGCCGCGTCAAGGGCGACCATAAGGGCTTCAGGGCCACCCGGCGCGAGGATGACCCGGTCGTTTTCCACCAGGGGACATTGACCGGTGTACCAGGGAGGCACGGTGGCTCCCCAGCGTTCCGCCATGTCGATGAGCCAGTACTTTTCGCCCGTCAGACGATCCAGACAGGCCACGTGGCACTTCGGGCCGATGGTCACCACATACTTGTCGGTCACCGTTGGGATGGTACGGGACATGCCATGGTTGCGTTTGACAGTATTGTGATAGCGGAACTGCCAAATATCCCGGCCATCGTCCAGCGAAAGACAGCGGACGACGTCCTCTTCCTTTTCACGATCGTAGTCGATCATGTACACCCGCCCGTCCTTGATCGCCGCTGCCGCAAATCCCTCCCCTACTTCGATGGACCAGATGCGCCGGGGTCCTTCCGGGGGCCAGGAGCGGGCCAGCGTCACGCTGGGATCTTCCCAAATGGCGTCCAGATTGGGCCCGCGGAACCTCGGCCATTCCCCTGGAACCGATGAAGGTTTCCCATCCAGCGTCACAAGTGTGCCGGATAGCTCGTGTTTTTCGGACTCCTGTCTCATCGGGCGGACAGGCCGATCCAGTCCTGGCACGCGGCGTGCCAGCGGCGGTGCCGGCACCGCGACCATCCAAATGACAATCGCCCCCAATCCCAGGAGGGCGACGGTGAGCGGAAGGAGAACTGTCCAAGCGAAGGATCGCATACGGCAACGCGAATGGCGGCGAGTTACTCCTTGAGGCCTGTCACATCAAAGTCCCATCGTTCGTTTGTGGCCAGCATTTGGTCCCACGTGACCTCTGCTTTTTGGTACGCAGCCATCCGCCCAAGGATCGTCGTGAGATTGCTGCGGACGCTGGGAGCCACGGTGGGATTGCTGAAATCCCCCTTGGTAATGGCCTCATAAAAGGTAGCAATGTTTGTTTTCGCACCATCTGTGTAAAGATTGCCAGTCGGGCCGCCTGGAAAAGGCTTTTTCCCCTGGATGCTGATCGTTCCAAAATAATGGGTGTCGGCCGTTCCTTCCGTGCCGAAGATGCGACAGCCGATGTCGTCATAACCGGCCCCGTACTGTTTGGATGCGAATGTGAGAATGACCTCATTGGGAAAGGTGAAGATGACGGAGAAATGATCCCAGCAGTCGCCAGGTCCGGTTTTGCCTTTGCGACCGCCCAATCCGTAAGCTCGCTCGGGAGCCGCATCCAGGAACCAGGTGGCCACGTCCAGCGCATGGATGTTCTGTTCAGTGATGATGTCACCAGAAAGAACCCGAAAGGCCCCCCATGCCCGAAGGACATGTTCCGGGTTTTTCACATCCAGATCGGCGGGCGCCACCCAGGTGGGACCACAATAATACACCGCCTCGGCACTCACAATCGTGCCGATATCACCCGCCTGAACACGGCGAACCGCCTCCTGATAAAGCGGGCAGGCACGGGTTTGAAAGTCCACAAGAAAGGCCAGTTTTTTGGATGTCGCCTTCTGGCCTGCCTGTTCAATGACCCGGCACCCCGCCACATCGACAGCCACGGGTTTGGCCAGGAAAACGTGCACGCCGGCCTCGACGGCTGCGGCAGCCTGTTCAGGATGAAAGAATGGGGGACTTTCAATGGCGACGGCATCCAGGCCGCCGTCGTCCAGCATCCGCCGATGACCCAGCAGTCCGGTGTAACGCCGGTTTTCCGGCACCCCAAACTGCGTCCCCGCTGCCTCGGCCCGGTCGGCGAAATAATCGTGGACCGCCGCAATCGCGTAGCCTCCGTGTTCCCGGAACAGGTTGGCGATCCAGCGGCCCCGGCCACCACATCCAATAAGTCCCAGGCGGATCCGCGAGTTGGCTTCACTCCCGAAAACCCGGTCACGACGGATCAACGAAGCCACGGCTACGCCGCCAGCAGCCAGAAATGTCCGGCGATCGGTCCTGCTCGGCATGCTCTGTCCTCCTGGTGTATGCGCGTTTTGGGGGATTCTCCGAGTGATGTAAGCACGCTCCACATTCGTTCCGCGACATTTCCGAGGGCCAGAGGCGGAGGCCTCTCGTATTTCGCCCCACACTGCCTGAACGGTGGCTAAGAAACCCTCGGGGTGTCCTGCAGGAAAGCTCGCGATCCTGGAATCGACTCAGGAACCCGATTTTTCGGTTGTGCCGGAGCGGACCTGCTGAAACAGCCATTCTCGCAATTCCGGCTCCTGATAGGCCCGGGACCACGAGTTGTGGCCCACGCCGGGGTATTCCGTGTAGCGCACCTTTCCGCCTGCTTTCTTGAGGGCTTCGACCATGGCTCGGGACAGGGCGGGCGGCACCACGGGATCAGCGCCGCCATGGAAGATCCACATCGGAATATGGGCAATTTCCCCGGCACGGGATGTGTCTCCACCACCGCATATCGGGACGGCCGCGGCGAAATCATGCGGACGCCGCAGCAAAAGGTCGAACGTGCCAAATCCACCCATCGACAGCCCGGTCACGTAGCACCGATCGGGATCCACGCTCAATTCCTTGCGAATTTGGTCAAAAAGCTCGATGACCAGTTTCATGGGACGTGTGAGTTCATTGGGCCAGGGTTGAGACGAATCCGCCTGGCGCCGAATACCCGCCCACCAGGAATCCCGCGGACATTGTGGAGCAATGAGGATGGCCGGATGCTGGGGATCGAGCACAAGTGTCAGAAATTCATCGTTTTTGAGCTGGGCCTCGTTGTCATCCCCTCGCTCTCCTGCCCCGTGCAGAAAGATGATGAGGGGGTACTTCTTGCTCGGATCGTAGTTTTCCGGCTTCCAGAGACGATACGGAAGCGTTTCCCCCTCGGCGTTTTTGTACACCCGTTTTTCCAGTTTGCTGTGGAGCTCTTTGTACATCTGGGCTGAAACAGTCTGGCAGACACTCAACCAGGTCAGGACAACCACCGTTCCGACGCCGAAGCCACCGATCCACCGTTTCATGGCATCATCCTTCTCCGAAGCCTACTTCAGGGACCAATTCGAACACACCCAGGCATAACCCCCAAAGCATTGCCGTGTAGCCAGAATATCAAGAAAAAACGCCGGTGTGAATCCACCGGCGACAAGTGGCCTGTCTTAACTCAGCCCGAGCCGGGCGAAGGACTCTCACCTCATCAGTTCCGGCGGCACGTCCACCGGGAGTTTACCCGCCTTAATCCGATCGCCGAATGTGGGAGACTTTGGATCCTTTGGATCGACCTTTTCCTTTTCCACGATTTCCAGGGCCTTCTGGATCTTTTCCTTGTTGCGTGCATCGGTTTTACGGTCCAGCAGCTTGTCCAGGGCCTGACCGTAGGCATTTCGTTTGGTCTTGTCATCCCCCAAATGGCAGATGTTGCACCCGGCGCGATCAACCAGCTCGGCAAAGGCCCGATCTTTTGGATCGTTGCTGTCTTTCTTCACGTACCGAGCGATGAACTGGGTGCGAAACTGCGTCACGGCCAGCGCCGTAGAAGCACACCACACGACACCAATCACCAGAGCGATGATTCCCAATGGCTTCTTCATCGGGTCAATACCTCCTCATGTCGTCTTCTATTCGAACGTTCTATCGCAACACACACGATCCCATTTTGATTCGCAGATTCTTCTGTGGTTGCCGTTCCTTCCACCGCTTCCCGCTTGTGGTGGAGCGGTTAGCCCCATGGTTCTTCCGGCGCAGTGAAGTTTGCCACAACGCCCCATTCGCTCTTGCGTATGTGGAACCCCCCTTTCCGGAAACCGGAGTCTCCGCACGGCCTACGGGGGGACTTATCCAAGTGGCGGGAAGTCGCGTGGCAGTTGCCCCCGAACGGCAAAGCAAGGGGCGTTGCCTTGCTTTCGGGGTCTTTGCATTGCTCAGACCTTCCCGGAAGCAACCTTCCCAATTTTATGCCAGTTGGAAAGGCATTTGCCAGATTTTACCATCGTTTCAGGCCAGGTTCCAATGAATTGCAACGGAAAGGCCTGTTCTGTGGCCGCTCAGCGGGTGGACGTACCCTGAAGTCTGGCCAGCAGCCGTTTCGCAGCCGCTGACGGATCGGGAGCCTCCACGACGGCGGCGGATACCGCCACGCGGGAAATTCCCGTGTTCAGCACTTCTTCAATATTCGACTCGTTAATGCCCCCAATGGCAAATGCGGGCAAAGTGATTTCTGAGGCCACCTGTCGCAAGAACTCCAATCCGGGGAAGTGCGAAAACTGTTTGGTTGAGGACGGAAACGTCGGGCCACATCCAATGTAATTGGCCCCATCGAGGACAGCCCGTCGGGCCTGCTCGATATCATGGGTGGAAACGCCTATCAACATGTCCGGGCCTACAAGGGTGCGGACATCTTTGACCGTCAGCTCCTCCTGGCCCACATGGACCCCATCCGCTTGACTCAGCACGGCCAGGTCCGGGCGATCATTCATGATGAACAACGTTTGTGTGCCGCGGGTGATTTTGCGAAGCATGCGGGCCCTCTCCAGGAGTAAACGATCCTCAAGCTTTTTTTCGCGGAGCTGGATCACGTGAACGCCCACCCGAACGAGCGCCGTCACCAGGGCCCGAAATTCTTCGGCTGAAGGCCGGGCATCCACCAGGACATAAAGTCGCGCGTTGTGCAGACGTTCCCGGGAGAGTTCAGTAATGCGGACAGCCCGATGCAGCGTGTAACAGCGGTAGCGAAGTTGTTCAAATCGCTCTGCCAACTCGGGTTGGAGCACCTTCGCGCATTCCTCAATGCTGCGGATGGCCTCGCGAACACGGGATAAATTCGCATCGACCAGTCCCTCGACGGATTCCCGTTTCATCTCGTGGGAGTGCTTGATCCGGGTGCCGACATCGGATTGAGTTTCCCGAGCAGCGAGGCGGTAAGTCATGGGAAACTCCCCCGAGAGCTGCGAAAACGCGTGGCGGATGTCTTTCAGCTCACCCACCAGAAAAGGATCATCCAGCACAAACCGGCCATAATCTTCCACAACCCGAAGGCCTTCCAACGCACGGTTGATCGCGGCATCCACAATGCGATAAAGTCCCATCGCAGTGGATGGGGTGAGTGACGGAATGCTGTCCCCGTTTTTTCGCTTGCCGGACGATACGTTCCGAGAATCTGCTGGCGTTTCTTTTCGCTGAAAATCTTTTCCTTCGCCAGGTTGCGAAGGATGGCTGGGCACAGTTTCCGCGTCATTTGTCTCGGGCGGAGATGTCGATTCCACCTCCTCGGACAGCGGAAGACTTTCCTTCTCGCCTCCCACGGCTTCCTCTGGTGACGGCCGCCACTGCCCACCAGTGCCGTAGCGCTGCAGAATCTGCTGCCGGAGTTGTGCGAAATTCAACCCCTGTTCGCGAAGCCAGTCGGCGACGGGATGATCGCAGCCTGCCAGTCCCAAGAGCAAATGCTCCGTCGAGATAATCGGCGGCCAGTCACCCCAGTCCATGTACAGATCGACCGCTGTGAAAAGGCTTTTCACTTCCGGATGAAATTGGGGGGGTGACTCCAGGGGGATCGGGGGTGGCTCCGCAGACCGATGGAGCTCCGGCCAGCGGGCGAGAAGCAATTCCTCGCTGATACCGAGTTCCCGCAAAATCATTGCCGCGCGGCACTCAGGTTCAGCGAGCAGACCCATGAGGATACTGACCAGCCGGAGACCGCCGAACCCTTCTCCGTACTGCCAGGTTGCGGCGGCAGCCAGCGCGCGAAGCGCTCCTGGGGTAAATTCGCGTTCCATGGGAGTTGAGGGAAGCCTAACTTCTGTGAATTCCGGCGGCTTTTCCGCATGCGTGATTCTCGATAAATCGCGCGAGGCGACGATGCACCGCATGGCGGCCATCTTCACTTCATGGTACAGAACGGCGGCTCCGCATGGAAAGGGTTACAGCAGGCGAAGCCTGGGCATCAACCGCGCCAGACTTTTCTGGAGCGCGGAGCGCAGGCTCGGCCAGATGGCACCCCTGCGGTGAGGTTGCACCTCGGAAATGGCCAGATAGGAGCGAAAACTGGTGAGGAGTTCTTCCAACCGGGCAGCAATTTCCCGACGACGCCGTTCCCGGGTGGACTTCGGGGTGATCTTGATTCGGAAGCACGACCGAGCGGGCGTTTCCTCGTTGGCGGGTTTGTCTTCGCTCATGACCACCACCATGTCGAAGCACACGGGCCGGTCCGAACGGCGTCGGCTGCGGAGGGGATTCCTGACCTCGATCTCCATTTCCAGGCGATTCCCCTGAACCTTGCGAATCCGCGCCTGGTGATCCGCAATGAATCCGTGCAGTTTTTCCACAGCCAGAGCGAGTGGAAATGGGCTGATGAGGGTCTCTTCCACGGAGACCTCTGGCGATGCGGAACGCCACCACCAGTGTTTGGAACTGACAGGTGTGGTCT
>NZ_JACIYL010000640.1 GCF_014359955.1 Thermogutta sp.
GTCAGAAACGATACCCGAGGTCACAGGCAGACCGCTCACCCGCGAGGAGATGGAACCCTTCATCGAGCTGGGAATTCCCCCGGAAAATATCATCTCGATCGAGGATCGGCCACTTTCCGAGGTTCAGAACGCGCCCCACGGCCATTCGGAGGTCGCGTCAGCCGCTTCCGGTGATCAGCGGGAGCATGCCTCTCCTGCCCCGAAACCACTCGTGCCTTCTGGCTCTCAACCAAGCCAGGATGGTTGGACCCGTCTGGGAAGCCGAACCGGCAGCATGCCGAAATAGCCGTCACCGGGTTTGCGGAAATCGCCAACCTTTCTGCCCTGCGCACTTTTCGTTCCCCCTCTCTGCGTCGGTGCTGGGCGGCGTTCGTGTCCTTGCCATCAGTGGCCAAATCGTCTCCACCTGAGTCATCCCCATTTTTCCCCTGCCGTCGGGCAGGAATTCGAACCTGGCCGACACCTTCGGGACAGCGAAAATCAGGTTGGAGGAACCTGCCTGTCAAGCCTACATTGCGACCTCGGAGAATCCGCACCGATCTTCGTCTGCCAGGTTCACTATCCGCAAATCGTCGGGGCAATCCATGAGTCGCCCCTACCAACGCGATGCCTTTACGTTCCCACAAATCCTTCAAAAAAGTGGGGATGAGTCAGCGTGTCCGTGACTGGCGGGGCGAAGAGTGGTTTTCTACAATGACGGACGCTTGAAAGACAGCAAACAGGCGTCTGAGTTTTTGACCCCAAGGTGGTCTGACGATTTTTTTCGACTCCCAGTGCTGACCATGGGGAAAATGGCCGATCGCAACCTGGATGACTGCCGCCCAATCCCGGGGAATTCAAGGCCTCTCGATCCTTCGGGCGAACAAACCGACGAAGGTATCCAGTTGCCTCCCCGGCATTTCCTGGAGATGCTTCTTCGCATGGGGCCGGGAATGATCATCGCGGCGGCTGTCGTGGGTTCCGGGGAACTGATATTGACCCCTCGCACCGGCGCGGAGGCCGGGTTTACTCTCCTCTGGCTGATCATTCTGGGCTGCGTGAGCAAAGTTTTTGTGCAGGTGGAGTTGGGGCGCTACGCCATCCAGTCCGGTCAGACCACCCTGCTGGCGATCAACCGACTTCCCGGTCCCCGCTTTCGCGTGCACTGGATGTTGTGGTACTGGGTCATCATGTTTGTGGTGAGCCTTGCCCAGCTCGGCGGGATCGCCCATGGGGTGGGCCAGGCCCTCGCGCTGGCGTTCCCCATTAACGGCAGCTTCACGCGATTACTCGAGGCCCAGGAGCAATGGGATGCCGAAGCCGCCCGGGTGCGTCAGGAGGTTCTGGACGAACTTCGCCGGACCGGTCATGTTGAAGAAAAACTTCCCCCACGTTCTGAAATCGAGACGAGAGTATGCCAACGGTTGGGACGACCGCGGCCGAATTATGGCGTGGGGGCCTCCTGGCTCACGGACGATCTTCTCTGGGCGGTGGTGATCTGTCTCGGTTCGATCCCGCTTTTGACATGCGGGCGCTACCGCCTGATCCAGTGGGTTTGCACCATTTTGGTGGCGATTTTCACGCTTGTGACCGTCTTTTGTGTCGTGGCCCTGCAATTTCAGCCCGACTGGGCGATCACATGGCACGACCTTGCAAGCGGGCTGAGTTTCCAGTTACCGCCGGGCGCTAATCGTTGGGCAGCCCTCGGCACTGCGCTGGCCACATTCGGCATCATCGGGATGGGCACCAACGAACTCATCACCTACCCCTACTGGTGCCTGGAGAAAGGCTACGGCCGCTATACCGGACGTTACGACGGTTCTTCCGCGTGGGTGTCCCGAGCACTGGGGTGGATGCGCGTCATGCGTGCGGACGCCTTTCTTTCCATGGTGATCTACACCTTCGCCACTGGGGCTTTTTACATCCTGGGCGCCGCCATTCTTCATCGGGCGAACTTGATTCCCAGCGGTGCTCAGATGATCGCCCACCTCAGCGAGATGTACGTGCCCGTCTTTGGAAGCTGGACGAAACTTTTCTTCCTGACGGGCGCATTTGCGGTTCTGTATTCCACGTTTTTCTCTGCGATGGCCGGGCACTCCCGCGTGGCAGCCGACGCAGTGGCGATTGTTGTCACAGGAAAATCTGGCGAGCAGGGGCCACCTCAGCGATGGGTGACGGCTTTCGCCATCGGATTCCCGGTCTTTGCCCTGCTCACGTGCCTGTGGTATCGGGAACCCGTGGGACTCATCGTGGCGAGCGGCTTCATGCAGGCCATCATGCTTCCCATGCTGGCGGGAACCGCTCTGTACTACCGTTATCGGGAATGCTCACCGGCACTTCGGCCGGGCCTTCTGTGGGACATCTGCCTGTGGATTTCCGCCACAGCGCTTCTGATTGCCGGAATTGCCGGCGCCTGGATGGGACTGCGGCAACTCCTGGCAGGATAAGCAACCCGCACATAATCGCCCAGAAATGTTCGGGAACAATTCCCCAGATGAACCCGACCGACGGCTCCTGCTCATTACCCGCAAAGGTTACTCCAGGATTTTCCAGTAATCACTCCAACCGAGGACCCGCCGCACTTCCACGGGCGTCGTCCGCCCTTCTTTGACGGCCTGCACAGCCGAGTCCCAGA
>NZ_JACIYL010000641.1 GCF_014359955.1 Thermogutta sp.
CATATGAGTGGGTTGCGGCGGGCGAGGTCATCGCGCTGATTGATTCTCCGGAGTTGGTTCGGTTGAAGGGGGAGTATCTCCAGGCCTGGATCGAGCACAAGGCAGCCAAACAAAAGGCCGAGAGTCTGGTTCAGGCCCCGGTTTCCCAACAGGAAAAGCAATTGGCAGCGGCAGAGTTGACGGAAGCGAACCTCCGGCTTAGGGCGGCCGCGGAAACGCTGATCAGCTACGGGCTTCCCCGTCCTGATCCTTCGCCGGACGCGCGAGACTGGATTCAGGTGCGCGAGGAGCTGTGTTCCCTGGGACTGGAAGATTACTGGAAAGAGTTGGGGGACAGTCCTCCGGCCTCTTTGCTGCCCCTGCGGGCGCCGTTTTCTGGCGTTCTGATCGAATGTCCCGTGACTGAGGGCCAGGTGGTTGAACAGAACGCGCTGGTGTGCCGTTTGGTCAATCCGGTGCGGCTCCTGCTCGTCCTTTCGCTGAAAGGAGAGGACGCGGCCCGCGTTCACCCGGGACAACGGGCGGTCGTCCGCGCCGAGGGATCGCAAGAGGCCCAGGAAGCGACCGTCGTCTGGGTAGAACCCGTGGACGACCCTGACAAAGCCCAGGTTCGTGTTCACCTCGAAGTGAAGAATCAGCAAAAAGTCCTGAAAGCGGGGGCCTGGGGAGAAGCCGAGATCGTCGTCGGCGAGGCGAGTCAGGTTCTGTCCGTGCCGAAAGAGGCGCTCCATCGCGATGGAACAATGTGGGGCGTATTTGTGGTCGAAAACAGCACCGGGGAACCGCCAGGAGGTGCACGCTTTCAGGCGCGGATGGTTCGGGTGGGCAGGTCGTGGGGAGATCGCCGCGAGATTGTGGCGGGTCTTCTGCCAGGTGAGCGGGTCGTGGTGCAGGGAAGTGACATGCTCTGGAATGAGCTGCGCCGGGCGTTAAGTTCCCGGCTTCAGCAGGATAGGCCACATCGTGGGGACCTGGCAACCGACCACGTGGACTGAACAGTGAGGTGGGAAGCATGAACGTCCAGCATCTTTCGTCTGAGTCGATGGTCAGCAGGCGCGATCAGGAAACGCACGTCCGGGCGTCTCGCCGGAGACGAACAATCAGGGCGATTCTCGCCTTCGCGGGATTCTTTCTGTTGGGGATGGTGATTTCAGCGGTGGCGGTCCGCAGCGGTGCCGGTCCGGGTTTAATCGGTCATCTTCGCCTCGTGGGAATGCCCACCACTCCCGAGCAGAATGATTCGGACCACGCCCACGGGGGATGGTGCGCAGAGCATCACGTCCCGGAGGAACTCTGTCTGGGGTGTTCGCCGCAGCTCTGGCCCAAGACGAGATTCCAGGCGCGATGGTGCAAAAAGCACCGCGTTCCTGAATGCCCCCTGTGCCATCCTGAGATCGCTGAGCTGTCCGCGACGCCGAGCGTTTTGCCTGTGGACTTTGAAAGGGCATCTCGGGAATCAGATAGTCCGATCAATCCCGAGTGCACTCTTCACCAGCGCATGGTGCAGGTGGCCTCGGTGGACGTGTTGACGGGATTGGGTGTGGAGGTCGCGCCGGTGACCCGAGGCGTGCTTCGGGAGGCCCTCGAGGCCCAGGGACGCGTAGAGCTCGGTTTCGGAAGCACAGTGTGTATTAGCGCCCCTTTTGCAGGGATGGTTCGGCACATAGCCCGGCAGGAAGGAGATTCTGTGAAAAAAGGTGACCTCCTCCTTAAGATGGAGTCTGCCGAGGTGGCTGGATGGCGCGCTGATGGACGGAAGGCTGCTCAACTTGTGACGTTGCGACGTGTTCAGATGGACCGGTTCACGTCGCTCAAAGGCCTCACCGTGGCGCCGCGCATGGTGGACGAAGCCCTGGCGCTATGGGAGCAGGCGTGTGCGGAGCAGTGGATCAGTCGGGAAAAGCTGAACTGGGTGGCGAGGACCACCGCCGAACCCGAAGGTGATCTGTGCCGTACCACCGAGCCTGGGCTTACCCCGAGCGCCATGTCAGCTTCTTCTCAGCATCTTCTCCCAGACGAAAACTCGTTGCCCGGAGATCCATTGTTGTCGCTTCACGCGCCGATGGCCGGTAGGGTGTTGTCGTGTTTTGTGGGTCCGGGTCAGCACGTCGTGGCCGGTCAGGCTTTGATGACGGTGGGTGACCCGAACCAGCTTATGCTTACGGTGTGGGTTCGTCCGGAAGATGCCTCTCGGATTCGGCGAGGTCAGCAGGCCATTTTTCGGCACAGCGGCCACGTTGAGCCGGATCGGGGCGAGGTCGTCGCAGTGAGTCCTTTAATCGACGAGCGGACCCGCTTGGTCGCCGTGTGGACAACGCTGGATCCTACGGAAAGGGAAAACCACGTGGGAACGGTCGGCTGGGCGGAAATTCTCATTGCCGAAGAGCGGGACGTCATCATGGTCCCGGAATCAGCCGTTCACTGGGAGGGTGACTGTTTCGTCGTGTTCGTTCGCGACCGGGATTTCGACCACCTGCCCTACAAAGTCTTCCACGTGCGGAAGGTCCGCATCGGGAGGAAAGTATGGCACGAGGGTCGGGAAATGAGGGAAATAGTCGCGGGGTTGTTGCCGGGCGAAGTTGTGGCCACCACCAACAGCTTTGTGTTGCGGG
>NZ_JACIYL010000642.1 GCF_014359955.1 Thermogutta sp.
CACCGGCACACAATCCGCTTTAACGCGCGATTGGCTTCAGAATGCCCTCCAGGAACTTCGGATTGTCCAGAAGGAGTTGGACACGCAATGGGACAAGGGACCTGTAAGTCCGGCCACGCAAAAACTCCTCCGCAACGTGTATTTTGCATTGGGTGATGTCCTCTATCGCCTGGGACGGTTCGGAGACGCGATCACCATCTACGTCACGCTCACCAATCGGTTGCAGTCGGAACCGGAAGTCCTCGACGCATACATCCAGATGGCCCGCTGTTATGTTGCGATGGGACGCACCAGGGAAGCGCAAATCGCACTGGAACAGGCAAAAATCATGCTCAGCCGGCTGCCACAGGATACCAAACTGGAAAAATCAACTCCTTTTACTCGAGAAGAATGGCTGAACCGTCTGGCATGGTTGGCACGTCATTTATAAATATCTTGGGAATTGAAATATAGCTGTGAACTTCCAATACAAGCATGGATACAACAATGCTGTAGCCAATATGAAGGGAAATGCACATCTCTCATTTAACACCGTTTAAGAATACAGCCCAGGTTCGCCACGTCGGCAGATTAAAAGATCGGGACGGATAAGGTGCGATATGTCGAACTTCATACGAGAGCTGTGGGCAGAAAAACATGCAATCCTGACGGATATTTGGGGCTTAACCCAGTATCAGTACGCTTATGTGGAAGATAACCAGATCGATGGCGTACTCGATGTCCTGGCACGTAAACAGGCATTACTGGCGAGGTTGCAGGAGGTGGATAACCGGTTAAAGCACTATGAGGATCAGAAAGCCGAATGGGCGAAAGGGGATCCCGGCACTGCCACAGAACTGCCGGAGATCGTCAGAGCATGCCGCGATCTTTTGAAACAAATCGTGCAAGTGGAACAGCAGTGCCAGGCACGCCTGGAAGAGCGGCGTGACGCCATCGCGACGGAATTGGGGCAGCTTCACGAAATATCTCAGGCACGGGCGGCATACACAGGCGGAAACAGCGTTACCGGCGGAGAACTGGACCTCACCCTGTAGACGGAATTCCAATCGGGCCGTTGTTTCAGGGCCACTGCTTCGGGAGATGTGCTGGTTGCACACCATGGATGATATGAACGAAAACGACCGACTTGATCAGGTGGAAAACGGTACTCGGTGGACACTGAAGGAATCGGACCGGGCCGGCGAAGGTACAGACCTGGCCGCCATCCTCGAGGCCTGGCATGCGGCGACAGTCCGCCTGGAACAGACTCACGAAGCCCTTCAAGCGGAAGTCAGGCGGCTGACGGCCGAGCTTGAGAAGAAAAACCGCGAGCTTGCCCGAAAGGACCGACTCGCTGACCTTGGACGAATGGCCGCTCACATCGCCCATGAGCTGCGAAACAGCCTTGTTCCGGTGTCACTCTATGTCAGTCTTTTGAAGCGGCGTGTTACCAACGCAGAGTGTGTGGAAATAATCGAGAAAATAGAGCAAGCAGTCCAGGGCGCACAAAGTGTTTTAAACGATATTTTGCAATTCGCCGCCGATCGAGAAGTTCAGGAAACCCTTTTTGAGCTGAAGCCGTGGCTGACGAATATCACAAAGGAAATAGAGTTGCAGGCCGTTTCGCAGAAGGTGCTTGTCAAAGTAGAAGTCCCGGAACTGCTTTTGGCCTGGGCGGATCGCGATCTTTTACGTCGTGCGATTATCAATCTCCTGCTCAATGCTCTTGATGCGATGCCCGGCGGCGGCGAGGTGACCGTTCGCGCGGCGGCCGCGGGCCGCGATCTTGTGATCTCGGTCGCTGATACCGGTCCCGGGCTCAGTGAGGAAGCCCTTCAGCACGCGTTTGAGCCGTTTTTCACGACCAAGGCAAATGGAACGGGTCTGGGACTGGCGATCGTCGAACACCTCATTCAACTCCATGGTGGCACGATAACCGTCCAAAACGGAACGCACGGGGGCGCTGTCTTTCAAATTCACCTTCCCAACCGCTGCGTCATCCCTACACAGATGGGTAGACAGGCAGCGTGAGGTCGTGATTTATAAAGGAATAAACGCGAATGGAGTCGTCAGAATATGGTCGAAGTTAGAACTTCTAAAAGACAGGAACCGGCAAGGACGCATCTTCGGCGGACGGGCAAAGTCCTCGTCGTGGATGACCATGCCGCTTCGCGCGAGGCGATGGCCGACATACTGCGCCGGGCGGGGCACGAGGTCCAGGCCTGCGGAAGTGCGGCCGAGGCCATCGACTTGCTTGCCCGATCCTTCTGGGATGTAGTCGTCACCGATCTCAATATGCCGGGAATGTCGGGGCTCGACCTTGTACGGCACATTGAGAGGCGACAGATCCCGACACGAGTGATCATGGTGACGGCGTACGCCACGGTCGCTTCGGCGGTCGAAGCAATGCGCCATGGTGCCTTCGACTATATTGAAAAACCCTTCGACGCCGGACAGCTAGAGCGGCTCGTGGCGGAGGCGCTGCGTCACAATCAGGTCCTGCACCCGGCAGAAAACTCCTCACCAGCAGGACCGGAGCCGAACATACCTGTTCTGGTGGGCTCCAGCCGGTCTATGCAGGAACTCCGCCGCAGGATAGAACAGGTGGCCGCCACCAGCGAAACAGTACTCAT
>NZ_JACIYL010000643.1 GCF_014359955.1 Thermogutta sp.
GAGACACCAGGCGGATTCTCCTTTTCTCCAGTCAGGCGACGTGGGGAGGCGGCGAGGAGCAGCTTCGCCTGCTGGCCGAAGGCCTGGCGGGTTCAGGCTGGACGGTGCTGACGGCGGCCCCCACTCAAAGCCGCCTGGCCCAGCACCTTGAGGAAGCCGGTCAGACGGTGAAAATGCTCCGTGGCCGCGGACGAGGCCCCCAGGGTTGGTGGCAGCTCCGGCGAACCCTGCGAGACTTTCGCCCTCACGTCTTCTGGATGAATGATCCGCACGCCATTGTGCATGGGCTGGTGGCCGCCATTGGCCTGCGGCTCATCCGCGTGGGTGCCCGACGGACGATCTTTCCCCTCCGATCCGGAAGGCTTTATCGATGGGGTCTCCACTGTGTGGTCTGTCCCTCGCGGGCTTCGGCAGAAGCATGTCAAGCAGCGGGGATCCCTGCCTCGCGCATCGCCGTGATCCATGACGGCGTGGATCCTCGACGCCTGGCATCCGCGGACAGACAACGCGGTCGGGAGAAGCTTCGGCAACTGGTCAACCTGTCGCTGCAAGCCGATTCCGCGGTCTTCATCATCCACGTGGGAAAACTCACACCCGCCAAGGGACAGGACGATCTTCTCGAGGCTTTTGCCGGCGTGGCATCCGCCTTTCCGGAAAGTTTTCTCGTGCTGGTCGGCGAAGGCGAACAGCGTCCTGCTCTGGAAGCCCGCATTCACACGCTGGATTTGGACGGTCGGGCTGTGCTGGCGGGATTTCGCGAGGACGTGCTGGACCTCATGGCCGGTGCCGATCTCTTCGTTTTTCCATCCCGGCAGGAAGGTCTCGGCGGTGCGCTGATGGAAGCCCTCTTTCTGGGGCTTCCGGTGATCGCCTCCACAGCGGGCGGGATCCCTGAGCTATTCGAGGGACTGCAGGACGCGTCCTCTGTTGTCCGTCTGGTGCCGCCGGGCGACGTAGCCGCGTTACGGAGCGCTCTGGAGCAATCACTCCAACTGGATCTCGGCGCTCGCCGTCGCTGGGGAGAACAGGCCCAAGCGTACGCCCGTGAGCGTTTCGCTGCGTCACGGATGGTGGAGCAAACGGCGGCGCTTCTGGACCGTCTCGTGGCAGAAAACACTCACTGACCGGCCCTCAGCGCGAGCTGGGCATACCGCTGAGGATTCTGTCGAAAACGAGCCAGCGACTGAATACCGGAGAACATGTAAAGACGCCCATCATACACGACGCAGTGCTCGATCTTGCCATCCACCCGAAGACCCTGGTCGAAAAACGCCACAGGGTCTTTCCCGTCGAGAACCGGGGCATACCGTTCCGGATTCGTCTGAAACTTCCGCTTTTGGGCGGCACCGGCACAGTAATAGACCTGCCCGCGATATTCCACCGCGAACCGTTCTTCCCCTTTCATCCAGGTTTCGTTTTCTACCAACTCGACAGGACAATATCCGCCCAGCGCGGGTGTCTTGGGGCGTGGAGTGCTCTCCTGAGCAGGAGCCGTGGTGCGAGCTGGGCCCACGCTTGTGGGAGGCGTTGCGCCTGCCGCGACGTAACCGGCCGGTGAGACCGACTGCGTCGGTGAAGAATCCTCGGCCCATACTGTGTCTGAAACAGGCGGTGCTGACACAGCCGGCGGAGGATTCACAGAGGCTGCCACCGTAAGGGCGGCCGGGGAGGGCGCAGGCTCCGGCAGAAACTGACCCTGAGGGGCAGGGCCGGGGGCAGACCCCAACATTCGCCCGGGAAGAGACGGCACGCGACTCACAGCCAGCTTATCTGGAGCAGGGTCGATCCTTGGCCCTCCGTTCGGCGTGGCCGCCGGAGTGACTGTCGGGTTGGTGATCACTAGCGGCACGTTCGCCGTGGCATTCGCGAGAGGAGCTGCCGTCCTCTGCGATGGTAGCAGGATCTCCGTGGTGGCCGGGGGCAGGCCGGTGGCCTCGCTATTCGTGGGAATTTGGGCAGAGAGCGCAGGCCCGTCGGGAAGCAAGACCGATGAAGCACCCTCGGAAGAAGCCCCCGGCGTCGGTGGCACCGCTGGGGCCGGAGGAGATACTGGAGGTGCTCCCTGGGGAACCGGAGCCGGCGGCTGTGTCCCTGGACCGGGTAATCCTGGCGACTGCGGCAACGATGCCGGCGGAGCAGGTTCGGTTTGGAACGGAGAAGCGGCAGGAGGGTTGGTCTCATTCATGGGCGTGGGCACTCCCGCCCCTGTCGGCGGAACTTGTTGGTTTTGCATTTCCCCCGGGCCGACTCCGCCGGGAAGATCTGGAGCAGGAACGGCCGGTTCCAGAGGTGCTGGTTCGGGAAACGCCTGTCCCGGCTTGGGAATAATGGGCTCCAATTTCTCGTGGGGCAAGACGGGAGGAGTCTCGCCGGCCGGCCGCCTGATCGGCTCCGCACCGATCGATTGAGGGAAGTGGATATCCGGCCGAGTTTCCCCCGGCCACGGCCGCCAACGCGTGGGGTAGTGCCCAAAAAACTGCACATTCGCCTGGCAGGTTGGACACCCGTAGATAGTTTGGGCGATGGCCCCCGGCGCAGGGCCAGCCGTCAACCCCGCCATCACACAGAAAACACCCGCTGATCGCCAGAACATCCCTCGCCGCTCCATTTTC
>NZ_JACIYL010000644.1 GCF_014359955.1 Thermogutta sp.
GCGATGAATCGCCGCACTCCACATGTGGAGTGCGGGGCGTCAGCCCCGCTTTCGGCGCGGGACTTCAGTCCCCGGGGAAAGGGAATGAATGATCCAGCGTCAAACGACGGACCCGACGAGCGGGGCCCTCCGGATTGAGTCTCGCTTCCACGCGAACCCGTGTTGACGCCCGTGCCCCCTTCGACAGAAGAAAAGCGGGCAGAAATCGCAAAATCGCGAAATTAACAAGTCCCCTGAACGTGACCTTCATCACGGAACAAAAAGAAGCTTGAGAGCGGCGATGACCAGCACCACACTGAGGGCCCGTCGCAGCCAGACGTCACTGAACCAGGTGGACCCAAGTGTGGAACCAAGGAACCCGCCCAATGCAACCGTTCCTACTGTGGGCAGTAGCTGGGTTGGTACTGATTGGAGGCCGGCCATCACTCCCAGGAGACCGGAGATCGAGTTGATGAGAACAAATGGGGCCGTAATGGCGGCGGCTTCTCGGGCGGACGTCCATTGCGTCAAAATGAGAACAGGCGTCAAAAATATACCTCCGCCCGTGCCAGTGAGCCCGGCGAGCAGTCCAAGAACGGCCCCCGTGAGAAAAAGGAGAAAGGGGGAAGGCGACGGCCTGGTCGTGCCCGTTTCCGAAGGTTTGCCCACGAGCATCCGCACGGCGGCAGCGAGGAGGACAATCGCCACAAGTGGCCGGTAAACATGTCGCGGCACGGGTACAAATCCCCCGATGAACGCAAGAGGAGCGGATCCCACAAGCAAATACAACAAGAACTGCCAGCGCGGACGCACGCGGCTGAAACGAAGCGTAGCGATTGTGGCCACGAACACATTGAGTACGAGTGCCGTCGGCCGCATCTCTTCTGGGGCGAAACCGAGAAGGGCCATCCAGGCCAGATAACCCGATGCTCCTGCATGTCCCACAGACGAATAAAGGCAGGCTATGAAAAACAGGCCTCCAAGAAACAGCGCGAACATCATTTTTCAACACCGCAAGTTCAAGGGTGAATTGCCGCTGGATTCTCCATGGATCGTCGTAATGTCATACATTAAACACTTCTGTCGATACCGCACAGGACCGTTTGTACCGGTTTCAATATTGCGAAACCAAAATGACCCGCTCCCCGCAGTGTACCAGTCTAACCGTTCCGAGAAGGCAGCAGGCACCGTGGCGGATAGAAAACGATTCAAGGTGGATTGGGCCGCGCGTGAGCCGCAATCTCTTCTGGCGACAGGCATCGCGAGTAGATGCGGACCTCATCAACGGCTCCGGTGAAATATGCAGGATGGTCTTTTTCGTAGTTGCCCAGTACCAGATAACGATGGTTGAAGGCGATGGGGGCCCTGCGCTCGAGTGCGCCTATTTGCTGCCCATCCATGTAGAGCCTCATCATGCTGCCGTCGAACGTGGCCGCCAGATGAACCCATTGCCCAATGGTGAGGGGGCGTTCGCCCACCAGATGGTGACTCCAGGGCGTGAGAGGGATTTGAAAACATGGTTTGCCCCCTATCAAACCGAGTCGAAATCCGGTGTTTTCAACACCGCCGAAAACGCAATTGATGATCCACCGGTTATTCTGATGGGGAGTTTCCGTACAAACCCAGCACTCCAGGGTGAGCTGCGAACAGTCCGTCAGCGGTCTGTCCAGGGGCACAATGACGCAACCCCCGTGACAATCGAGGGCCCAGCCCTGACGTCCTTTGACGCGGGCAACGTTGTGAAGCACTCCCCCGAGGCGATGCCCGGAATAATCCAAGGCGACCTCTTGCTCCGGAGGCTCGTCAAAGGTCCACCAGGCAACAAGGGCCGGGTCCGCCCCCGGAAGGGTGACACGGCGTCGAGCCTGTGATAGGAGTGCGTGCTCCCTTTCAAAATACTGCCGCGCGGGCACATCGTACGGGCCGAGGCCCACGTCCTCCGGCAGCAAGTCGATATGCTCAAAAGGTGCGCTGGAAAAAACGCGCCGCACCGCGTCCAGATATTCAAAGCCAAACTCGCGGTGCGGTGCGATGTAGTGCCCTTCCCCCCATTCATTCCAGTTATCGAGAAGAATCAACCGGCTTCCCAACTGCTCCCTGGGAAAGGTCGCCGCAACTGCTTTGGCACGCCGGAGGAGTTCCTCAAAATCCTGAGGTGGGAGCTTCCAAATCGAGCCCTCGTCTCGCCATCCACTCCATCCTTGTGACACGGTGATGACCTGAGGGATGATTCCCAGCTCCTGTGTGCGGGTGATGTACGACAACTGTGCCTCGATCGCTTGCTGCGGCGTGGGGTTATTGCGCACTGGCCAGACGTATGCGAAAGTATAATCCAAGCCGAGATCTTTCATGAGTTGGAGATGGCGGGCGTCCGTACCCCGATATTCGCCGAGAAGGTACAGTCCCGCGAAGCCCGCCTGCCGGCATAATTGGCGTGCTTTCTCGAAGGCGCTCGCAACTTTATCCACACCGCCCAGGTCGTCCACGAGAAACTCGGGACGATAAATAAAAAGAAGAGGCTTGCCATCGATCACCAGATAATTCGGGCGTTGGAAGTAGTTTTTGATCCAAAAGGGTAGGAGGTTCTCCAGAAAGTCACGCTCGTCGGCAACACCGGCGACT
>NZ_JACIYL010000645.1 GCF_014359955.1 Thermogutta sp.
GTGTCCAGATCACCGGCCAATCTTGCCCATTTCGCCAATCCGGACCAGACTCTTTCGTCGTTCGGCGCAACTGTGGCGGCTCTTTCAAGAAAGTCGTGGGCCTGCGAAAGCCGATTCTCGCGAAGTTCTAGCTCCCCTTTGACCAGCAGAGCCTCAACGTTTTTGGGGTCTTTGCTGACGGCGGTGTCAGCATCCTTTTTGGCCTCGGTCAGCGCATCACTGGCTTCCTGAGGATTGGCTGTGGTTTGAGCCACCCAGAGCCAAAAAGCGGCCCGACGCGCATAGGCCGCCGCAGAGTCCGGATTCTTTGCCACCAATTCATCCATCACCTGCCGGGCGGACTCGTAGTCTCGGACCATTTCGTCCCGATAGCACCGGGCCAAAAGCGTGTACGCCTCCAGCACATCTGGATGACGGGTCAGGCAATCCTGGAGCGTCTTGATGGCTTCCAAAGGCTGAGCCCGCGCGACCTGACACCTCGCCAGATTGAGAAGGACTTCCGCACTGTCCGGCTCCATCTGTCGCAACTGGGACCAGGCAGAAAGTGCCTCATTCCACCGCCCCAGACGCATCGCCGTGTTCCCGAACGCGTGAAGGAGTTCGCGATTCTCCGGAAATCGCGCCAGCGTCCGGCTCAACACACGGTATGCGTTAAGCTGGAGCTGTGCATTGGTGGGTGAGTTCTCCGCCTGCTCGCTGACTGCCAGAGCCAATCGAATGGCAACTTCGCCGTCTGTCGGCCGGTACCGCAAATACAGATCGTAATTCCGCACCACCCCTGCCAACGCCTGGGCCAGCGCTGTTCGGTCCTTTCGGTCGCGGGCAGACGCGGCTTCCTGTTCGAGTCGTTCAACGCGCTGACGGATTCGGTCGGCGGTTCTCTCCAACTGCCAGTGATGCAGCCACGAAAGTCCGACTCCTCCGATCACACTGACGAGGACGAGCAACAGCCATGCAGGCCAGTTGAATCGCCATCGGATGGGTGACTTGCTGGACATCATGCCTAACGCTCTTAAGAGGCGATCATTTTCATGGATCTGTGGGCGTGCTGCTTTCCGGGTAGTCCGCCCCGTTCCGGGCCGATTTAGTTGATAGACTCTACCGACACTGACTGCTCTGGCTAAATCATCTCTTGCGATGGCGCTGTTGTACCCCGGTCACGACACGCTTGAGCAATCTTTGCATTTTACTTATTTTAATCCCCCACAAAACTGCTCTTGCACACAGTGGGAGATATGGGTATGGAAGGGCTACGGCGGAACCATGGCCGGCGCCCTTTGGTCCAAGGGAGACCGACCTTGCCCTGGTTTGCACCTTGACCACCCATGACATTTCCCTGGCGCACGCTTTTATTACTGAGCGTAGGAGTTTTTTTCTGGTCAGGCTGTCGGACGCCTCAGGTCGTTACCCAGCTTGAACGCGAAAACTACGCGCTCGAAAACAAGATTTGGGAACTTGTGGACCTCCTCGAGCAGAAGCAGGCCGAGTTGGACGCATGCCGCTCCGAGCTCAAGCGGCTCAAAGCTCAGACCGATCAGGCGGATCGTCCCACCACGCAAAGCAGGAACACTCCGGACACGACTGCCCCTCTTTGGACACACATTCCCGGGCGAAGTCTGGAAGCGGCGCCCCATGTGGCGGATTCCGACGCGCCCAGGAAGATCGCCGTGCCGCCCAAAATCGAGATCACTCCCCCCCAGGTGGAAACGACTCCCGAAGCGGCCTTTCCGTCGCGATCATCGTCGGAGCCACTGCCCGGGGTCTCATCTTCTCCGATCGAGCCACCCTTGTGGCTCAGCCCTCAGGAAACTTCTCAAACGGCTCCCCCACAGGTTTTACCTCCCAGTTCAGAGAATCAGGCCGCGCCCCTGGTGAATTCTCCCCATGAGACCGCGGGAGAAGTTTCCCCCGCCCCGAGAGTCGGTGCCCCGTCCCCATCCCCAGCGTCGGACCTCCCGCGGCCTGAGATCGCCGGACACGAGCCAGACCGGCTGGTATTACCGGTGGATCATGCGGTAGGGCGGGACTACGATGGCCTCCCCGGCGACGACGGCATAGCCCTCCTCCTGCAACCGGTTGACACGCAGGGGGCGATTGTGCTTCAGCCTGCCACAGTCACTGTGGTTGCCATCGATCCGCAGGTGCGAGGTTCTGCGGCGCGAATTGCCCGCTGGGAACTCCAACCCGAAGAACTCCAAAGTTACCTCGTCAACCGACCCGAGATTCAGGGATTTCTCTTGGAACTTCCCTGGCCCGAGGCTCCTCCGCAACACGACCATTTAAAAGTCTTTGTTCGGTATGAAACGGCGTCCGGGAAACGGTTGGAAAACCAGGTGGATGTGACCGTGCGGCTTGCCCATCAGTGACAGTGCCCCGGAAAAGCGCCGCGTCTTTTCGATCCGTCATCCTGCCCTGATGCTCCGCAAAGAACGGTAATCGAGAACTCAGCCGCCAGAATTTTTACAGGCTCGATGTGCCGCCGTGCGCTGCTCCCGAAAAGATAGCGTGTCGCACACCGATTCCTGCGTATGGGGTAGCCCTTCCTGCCTCCAGGTCCAGGAATCGCGTCGATTTCTTCCCCGCCGTGCGCGGTGCACA
>NZ_JACIYL010000646.1 GCF_014359955.1 Thermogutta sp.
TCTGGCCCAGATTTACCTTCGGGAAGATCGCCTGGATGAAGCCCTCCAGCTCTCTCAGGAACTTGCCGCAATGGGGAATTCGGAACCAGAACTTCGGGCCTTCGGCCTGGCGGGGATAGCAGGGGTCTATGTGTTGCAAAAGCGATATCGCGAGGCCGCCGACGCCCTCAATCAGCTCTGGCCGATCCGTGACCACCTGCGCGACCCACTCATGCGGCGATTGGTGGACTACGCCATCACCACAACGCGGGAAAAACTCGGGCCGATCACGGCACAGGAATGGGACTCCTGGCTAAAGAGTCTCCAGAACGGCGGCGAAAACGCGGAAAGCCGACCGTGAATATAAAAATGACCCGGCCGAGACTCTGCCGGGTCATGTGGTCGCCGATGTAAACGGGGATCATTCCGGCCGCTTGATGCCGATCGACTCCGTCACATCGTGAATGATGTCGCGCAGTTCCCGCAGCGAGACGTCTTCCAGTCGCTTCCCGCTCTGTTCGAGGCGCTCGTTGACCTTGATGGCCGTCTCCTGCATCACGGCGTGGGTGTCCTTGCTGCCACCCCAGAGGACGAAATTCTTTCCCCGCGTGATCCGGGTTTGGCCATCGTCGTTGTCGAGACCAATCCCCAACAGACCGGCAATCTTTTTGTTTTCCTGATTGTGACGGGCTTCGTCGGCCACTGTGCACCCCCGGGAAGTTTCTTCCTCACGTCTTGCGGAAAAACGCCTTCAACACGTTGGCAGCGGCTTGACGCGTGTCCTGGGGCTTGGGCTTCTGGAATTTGCCCGAATCCCCTTGTTTCTTCGGAACGTCCTCGCTCTGACCTTGATTCTCTTCGCTGAAGAGACTGGCCAGAGCCTGGCGGGTTTCCTCATCGACCGGCTTTTCCGGGCTGTGATGGGGAGCCGGTGTGGGTTCTGCCGTGTCCTTGGGCTGGTCGATTTGAATCGTGCGCGTTTCCGCGTGAGAAGCACCCTCGGACGGCGCTTTCTCATCACTCAACCACTGCTCGACATCGAACTCCGTTGAGCTGGCAGACGCCGCCCGCGCCGCTGCTTCGCGGACACTCTGCACTTTGGGCTTGACCTTGGCACCTTCACCCAGCCGCACGATGAATTCCAGCACGCCCACCAGGAGGCGATCTCCGTCCCGGAGTTGCATCTCTGTCCGCACGCGCTGGCCGTTCACATACGTGCCGTTTTTGGAGCCCAGGTCCCGCACCGCCACATAGTCACCTTCGATGATGATGACGCAGTGATGGCGGCTGACCAGATCGCTGGCCGGACGAAGCTGGCAATCTTCACCCCGGCCGATGAAGAACTTGGGGCCGGTCACCCGAACGGATCTTCCGGCGTACTTGCCGTTTGCGACTTCTAATTTGACTTCCATCGCCACACGCCTATCTGAGAGTCATTCGGCAGATTAGCTGCCAGGAACCGAAGCACTTCGGACCGTGATGAGCCGAACCGCTGCCCCGGAACGGATCAGGCTCCGGGTCCCCCCAACACCAATTTCCCAACCTTTCGCCTTTGTCGGCTATTGCCCTGCACTTCCGAAGTTAACGGTCCCGTTTCACCTCTCGTCGGCGTCGGCCGGATCCCAAAGCTCCCTCTCTCCGGAGACTTCCTGCTTCCCAGCCGAAACCTGCGTCGGCGAACAGTGAAAACGAGGTCAAAACTTCCATCCCTCTATCATGGTAACAAAACCATCCCTGCAAGTCAAAGTCCCCGGGAAAGTTTCTTCGTCCTACGAACGTGCGTCGACGCACCACGCGCATCATGTGGAGTGCGGCGATTCATCGCCGCTTTTCGGTGAAGGCTTTAGCCTTCACAACCTTGCCGTCGGCCCGGATCGCACCACGATGACCGATCGGGGTGGAACCCGACCCTCCAATCCACACAATGGAGGTCCGCATATCGGAGGGACCCGCTTGTCGGGTCCGCATGCCAGCCTTGGATGATCCATCCCAATTCACTCGCGCTCCGGTAGAGGCAATTCATGAATTGCCCCTACAATGTCGGAGGGATCCGATTGTCGGGGCCGTCGCACACCGATCGATAATCCATTCTTTTTCGTCGGGCATGACAAGCGTGCCCCTCCGACCTTTCAGAGGGACGTGCCTGTCACGTCCGAGGAACACCGATTGATCACCCATCCCTCTTCCCCGGGCACGACAAGCGTGCCCCTCCGAGACATCCTTCGGAGGGACCTGCTTGTCAGGTCCGTTTTTTTCGGAGGGACGTGCTTGTCACGTCCGCTCGTTTGACGTTGGATCATCCGTTGGTATTTAGCGGGGACTGAAGTCCCGCGCCGAAAGCGGGGCTAAAGCCCCGCACTCCATATGGAGTGCGGCGATTCATCGCCGCTTTTCGGTGAAGGCTTTAGCCTTCACCGCCTTGCCGTTGATCCGGATGGAATCGGGTTCGCCGATCGCGGTGGAACCCGATCCTCCGCCCCGACCACGAAATCCCACTGGTAGGGGCAATTCATGAATTGCCCCTACGACGTCGGTGGGATTTTTTCCGGAGGGACCTGCTCGTCAGGTCCGCCACGCAAGATTCGAGTATCCACGGCCTTTCCTCGGGCACG
>NZ_JACIYL010000647.1 GCF_014359955.1 Thermogutta sp.
CGCCAGAAAACCATCGGGCGGAATCACCACGCCCCCTTCTCCCTGAATGGGCTCCACCATGATGGCGGCCGTCTCACTGTCGATGGCCTTGGCCACTGCATCCAGATCGCCGAACGGACCGTACACAAAGCCGGGCAGAAGCGGTCCCAATCCCTCGTGATACTTCGGCTGCGCCGTCGCGGAGAGGGACCCCATTGTTCGGCCGTGAAAGCCACCCTCGAATGTGATGATCTTGTACCGCCCCTTGGGACTGTGCAGGCGGACGAGCTTGATGGCCGCCTCGTTGGCCTCGGTTCCCGAATTGCAGAAGAATGCCTGACCTCCAAAGCTTCGTTCGGAAAGGGCCTGGGCCCAAAGGCCCTGCAAGTCCATGTACCAGGTATTGGGAACGTGAATGAGGCGCCCGACCTGCTCGCGGACGGCTTCGACCACCCTCGGCGGACAGTGCCCCAGAAGGTTGCAGCCCCAACCGGGGAAAAGATCGAGATAACGATTGCCCTCGGCGTCCCAAACGTAAACACCTTCCCCGCGGACCAGCGCCACCGGAAATCGCCGGTAGTTACCGATGACATACCGATCAAACAGGGCAATAATTTCCTTCGAACTCAATTGAGGACGATTCACCTCAGTGCTTCCCTTTCTCACAGAATCAGACGATCCCGGCGCCTTGAAAAACAGCCGACGTTACACCAAAGGAGCACGCGTCAAAACCTTGACACTTCGTGGTCATTCAACTTCACCAATCAACCCTGCCCCATGGAACGCCGAAAACTTCTTTCCCCAAAGATGAACAATCACACCACGGTCGAAGGAACCCGACTGACAACTGAAGATACCCCTCATGTGCCGTTGGAAGGCGTGGTCCCGTCGCGAATGATTTCCGTGCCGACCCCTGTCGTGGTGTACACTTCCAGCAAAAGGGAATGACGCAGGCGGCCATCAATGATGTGAATCTTGTTCACGCCGTGCTTGAGGGTTTCCAGACAGGCCTCTACCTTGGGAATCATCCCGGCGTCGATGACCCCCTGACGAATCAGCTCGCGGGCCTGCTCCGCCGTCAGCGAGTGAATGAGAGAGTTGGGGTCATCCTTGCGGAGCCGAACACCGTTCACATCGCTGAGGAAAACGAGCTTTTCGGCCTTGACTGCCTGGGCTACCGCCGTGGCCGCCGTATCGGCGTTGACATTCAGCTTCACGCCACTTCCATCCTCAGCCAGGCACATGGAAGGTATGACCGGGACCACTCCCTGGTTGCACAATTCCTTGATGGTGTCCGCATCGACGCGCGTTACCTCGCCCACGTAGCCGAGATCGACAGGCTCACCGTTTTCGTCGTGAAGCACGAGCTTGCGGCCGAACAGGACGTTTTTCGTCCGAAAATTGAGCGCCTGGGCGCGTCCACCGAGTTCCTCGATCCCACGAGCGAGACTCTCGTTGATTTCGTAGGCCAGGACCTCCTCCACAATCTTGAGTGTCTCTTCATCCGTGTAGCGGCGCCCGCGCACAAACCGCGGCTGGATGCCGGCCTTTTGCATCGCCCGGCTGATGGCGGCCCCCCCGCCGTGCACCACCACGGGCTGCATTCCAACGGTCTCCATAAAAAGGATGTCAAGCAGCAGGTGTGTCATCGCCCGCTGCTCTTCCATGACACTTCCGCCCAATTTGATGACCGTGATCTTGCCGCGGAAGGTGCGAATCCAGCGTAGGGCCTCAATGAGGACGTCCGCTTTTTCAATGGCTTGCTGCAAGGTTCGAACCTCTCCCGGTAACCAAACAGTGAAAGCACCCGCCCAAAAAGGAAAGACACCGCCCACCCTGGGCGGTTCTCACCGATGTTAACTGAAAATTGTTATTTTGCTGTGCGGACCGCAAGCCAGTCAACGCCCCTGCCGCCGACTCGCCCCCATTTGGCTACGACATGCCACGGGTCGGATGTGTTGTCGGGGCCATTCGTCAAGCGCCCCTACCGGCAGAAAGCGGACGTGACAAGCACGTCCCTCCGAAAGCTCGGAGGGGCACGCTCGTCGTGCCCGGTGAAGGGCGATGAGGCATCGATCGGTGTTGATCGGACCTGACAGGCAGGTCCCTCCGAGAAAAGCGGACCGGACAAGCAGGTCCCTCCGGAATGGACGGCGCCGACCGGCCCGGTTTTCAAGGCCCGGCCAGAAAAAACTCGGCACCGGGAAAGGCACGGCCGATGTCCGGAACACCTCCGTCAATCCGTGTCCCTTGCAAGGGCGGAGAGGCTTTCCAGCTCAGCCACCGGACTCGGCATTTCCAATTCGATGGACTCATCGATGACCGCAGGCTCAATGACCCGCATGTCACGCCAGTGTCCCTGGAGAAACCGAAGGAGGTAAATCAACCCCAGGGCGCAGGTCCAGAGCGTGAGAACCACCCAGGAAAAGATCAGTCCCATCCCCAACCATTCGGTGCCGAGCCAGGTGAGCGCGGCCGGGATCGGACACATGAGAACCCCCACCCGAAGGATGAACCGCGTGTCTCCCGCCCCGCGAAGCGCCCCGGAAAAAATGAGGTTCATCGCATCAAAAAGACAGTACGCCGCGACGAATCGCAGGAGCAGGAT
>NZ_JACIYL010000648.1 GCF_014359955.1 Thermogutta sp.
GGTGATCATCGCCCGGCCGCTGGAGCCCTTGCTCGATCTGAGAAGCTGGGAGATACCGGGTATGCCCAGTCTGGTGGAATGGCTGCCCTGACGGAAGAGATGGAACACGACAGCGATGTCTGAGAATGCCCTTTTGATACAACAGTTGTGGGTGGGTGCCTGCCTGTTTGGGCTGGGACTGGTGGGGTTTCTGAGTCGCCGGAACCTCATCCTCATGTTCCTATCGGTGGAGCTTATGCTCCAAGGGGTGTCACTCAGTTTTGTCAGTTGGGGACGCTTCCACGGACAGCTTCAGGGGCAGGTGTTCGCTCTGTTTGTGATGGCCGTGGCCGCGGCTGAGGCGGCCGTCGCGCTAGCCCTGGTACTCAATCTCGTTCGCGCTCGATATGGACTGGACGTGTTGAAGGTCCAGCACCTGCGAGAAGAAGGTTTAGGAGAGATTCCCCGGGAGGTGGAAGAGGAGGAAGTCCCGCCTCCGCCGCCGCCCAGTTGGCCCAGGTTGCCGCGGGTGGGACGCGCTCCTGTTATTCCGGAAGAAGTCCTCGAATATCGACCGAGTGTTTGACAGCCATGAGCTTTTTGATTGTCCTCGTTGCAGGAATGCCGCTGGTGGCCGCCCTCGTGACGGCCGTGCTGGGACCGCGCGTTTTGCGGGAAGCCAGTCATGTGCCCACCGTGACGGCCACGGCCATTTCGTTCATCGGCTCACTGGCCCTTTTGGGGATGCTGTTACGGTCGGCACCGGCCGCTCCCAGCGGACCTTCCGGGGAGCACGTGCCGACGTTTGAGCGGGTGTTCGAACTGTGGAGTTGGGCGGACATCAGTCCCAGTGGCGCATCCGTCGAGCGACCTGTCCCCCATGGCACGTGGGATTTTGTGCGGTTCCATATCCCGATCGCACTGCGGGTGGATCCCCTCACCGTCTTCATGCTTGTGACCGTGACGTTCATTTCGCTGCTGGTGGCGATTTATTCCATCGGATATATGCACGAAGATCCCGGCTACTGGCGGTTTTATACGTACATCAGTCTGTTCGTCTTTTCCATGATCATGCTCGTTTCGGTGAGCAATTTTGTCCTCCTCTACGTGTTCTGGGAGGCGGTGGGCCTGTGCAGCTATCTGCTCATCGGATTCTGGTACAGAAAACCGGAGGCAGCCGCAGCGGGGAAAAAAGCCTTTTTGGTGAACCGTGTGGGTGATTTTGGTTTTGCCCTGGGGATCTTCCTGTTGTGGTCGCTGTATGGGACGCTCAACTTCCACGACACGATCGATCCTCAGACGCAGGAAGTGTTTTCCGCGGGGATCCTGGGAACGGCTCGACTTCTCCATCCGGAAAAGGGACTTGTTCACGGGGGACTGGCGACGGTCGCGTGTCTGCTCCTGTTTGCGGGAGCGTGCGGAAAGAGTGCCCAATTTCCGCTCCATGTGTGGTTGCCTGACGCGATGGAAGGTCCCACGCCGGTGAGCGCCCTCATCCACGCGGCGACGATGGTGACGGCGGGGGTTTACATGGTGGCCCGGTGTATGCCGCTGTTTCAGGTCGCCCCCCATGTTCTGGAGATTGTCGGTGGGATCGCTACGTTTACGGCTCTCATGGCAGCCGTTATAGCGCTCACGCAAACCGATCTGAAGCGGATTCTGGCGTACTCCACCATCAGCCAGCTTGGTTACATGTTTCTGGGATTGTCGGTGGGCGGGCTGGTGGGAGCCGCAGCCGCCATGTTCCACCTCTTCACACACGCTTTCTTCAAGGCCCTGCTATTCCTCGGGGCCGGGAGCGTGATGCATGCAACAGGCGGCGTCATCGATTTGAATCGAATCGGGGGGCTGCGACGCCGGTTGCCGTGGACGCACGTGACCTTCCTGATTGGCAGTCTGGCTCTGGCCGGGATTTTTCCCCTGGCAGGCTTTTTCAGCAAGGATGAGATTCTGGTCGCTGTCGCCGGCAGGGCCCATCACAGCGGCTACTATCAGATGTTACTGGTGGTGGCAATGGCGACCGCGTTCCTCACTGCCGTGTACACGTTCCGGGCGTATTTCCGCACATTCTTTGGCGAGGAGCGCGTCCCCGCAGAGAGCGCCGGCCATGTCCACGAATCTCCCCCGGTGATGCTGATCCCGCTGGGCATTCTGGCGGCGGGTTCGGTTGTCGCCGGAGCGCTGGCGGGACCAACGCGGTGGGTCGAGCATTTCCTCAGCGGGACGATCAGCCTGGACGCAGCGGCGCGGCTGGCCGGGCACGGGGCGGCCGCTCATGCCGGAACCATCCCCTGGATCAGCCTGGCGCTGGCGATGCTGGGTGTCGCCGTGGCGGCTGCCGTCGTTCTCGGTCCTGCTGCCCTGGTCGACGCAATAGTTACTGCCTTCCGTGCCGTCGGCCTGTACACGCTTTCTTACCGAAAATTTTTCTTCGATGAGATCTATCAGGGGATTATCGTCCGACCCCTGGCCGGACTGGCGGGTGTCGCCGCCTGGATTGACCGGTTTGTGATTGACTGGCTGGTGGACGTTGTGGGCCTTATTCCTCGCTTTCTGGGAGCCATGTTACGCGGCGTCCAGAACGGGTTGGTCCCGTGGTATGCCCT
>NZ_JACIYL010000649.1 GCF_014359955.1 Thermogutta sp.
CGAGCGGGTCCCTCCGAATGTGGACGTGACAAGCACGTCCCTCCGAGAAGCAGACCTGACAAGCAGGTCCCTCCGACGTTGTAGGGACAATTCATGAATGGCCCCTACCGTATAGCCAACAACGGATCCGAAGAGTCGCGTCCGGTTAACAGGGATCGGCGATCAAAGGGCCAACGGCGGACAATCGGGCATCTCGGCGTGAATTCCCCTCCCAGAAGAATCCCGTGAACGTCCACGCCCCGTCGGCAGCGGAAAAGCGGGCAACGAGTCAGTCGCACGCCGGACGGTCTTTTTTCGCCCTACGGGCCTCTTCCAGCAGTCGGATCCACGTCCCCATGTAATAGCCGTGATCGTGATACGTCCGCCCGCTGACAAGGTTGCCATCCACCACACAGGGCGCGTCCACAAAGATTCCCCCGCACACCTCCAGGTCGAAGCGGCACTTGGGGACGGTGGCCATCCGCCGTCCCTTCACGCAACCGGCATAGGCCGGAATCTCCACGCCATGACACACGCAGGCGATCGGTTTATTCGTTTCAAAAAAATGCCGCGTGATGCGAACAAGATCTTCATCGTACCGAAGATATTCCGGAGCGCGACCACCGGAGAAAAAAATCCCCAGATATTCTTCCGGATTGACATCGCGAAATGCGATATCGGCCTCGATCGTGTAGCCTTCCCATTCTTTGGTGATGGTCCAGCCGGGTTTGACCTCGTGCATGACCATTTGATACCGGCGTTTTTCCGGAGCGGCGACCACCGGTTGAAATCCCGCCTCAATCAGCCGGTAGTAGGGATAGAGAGTGTCCATTGTTTCGCTGGCGTCGCCCACAATGATTAATACTTTTTCCATCGCATCATCCTTTCTTTCTTAATTGCGTTTTAATCGAGTTCGGCCAGACAGCGTTCCAGATACTCGCGGGCTTCGAGAATCTGTGCGGTGACCAGGGCGGGAGTTTCCCGGATCGGCCGACCTCGGGGATAAGCATGCATAAAAATAGAACTGTAGCCCGAATAATGAATATCCCTGAGTGCCGCGAGAATCGGCCGAAAGTCAAGGGGTCCTTTGCCGGGGAGTTGGAGGAGTTCGTCTTCCAGCGGCATGGGTTTCATACATCCCTTGCCGTGCTGCCACATGTAAAAGACGGCGATTTTTTCGTCCAAATCGCGGATCAGCCGGGCGAGGAGATCGGCATCCTGGGGGAGATGGTAGGGGGCGAATGCCAGGGAAAGCGTGCGTGTCGGCCAGGACTCGGCCAGCCACCGCATCGCGTCGGGTGAGTCGATCAGACTATTGCCGTGGTTTTCAATGGCGAGGATAACTCCGCATTCTTCAGCAAGGGCAAGCGTGGGCTTCAGTTTCTCGACGAAATCACGGACCGCCTGGCGGAGTTCGGCGTTTTTCAGGCCGACCGGTCCGCGTGCGCCGGTGACGATGACGGGACAACCCAGCCGCCCGGCCAGTCGGATTTCGTCCGCGAGTTGAAACGGGCCAAGATCGTAACGACTGATGGCCCCCAGTCGGACGCCGTGTTGGGTGAGCAGTTCCTGAAACCGCTCCGGACCGAGGGTGTCGAGCTGTTCGCGCTGGTTGCCGTGGACTTTCGGCCACAGATCGATGGCCTCCGCCCCGGCCTTTCGCACCTCGGGCAGAATTTGCTCCAGGGGGGCGTAACCGTAGAGGCAGGTGGCCAGCAAATAGCGGAGCGAGAAGCGGGCGGAGGGTGCAGCGGCCGACGTCTCTGCCGGAAGAAGTCGCGGAGGGACCCATCCGGCGGCCGCGAGGACCGGCACGCCCATTTTGAGGAAGTCCCGTCGCGGGAGCCGGTTTTGGCGGCGGGGAGCTGACTGTGTTGCATGCGAGGGCTGTGGGCGACGCATCGTTTCCTCCCGGTCTTTTAAATCACCTCGAAGCCTTTGCGCTGTTTTCGCGACAGATGCTGATTGGCCTCGTCGTCGCCGAGGATGACCTCTTTTTCGGCATCCCAGCGCAGAGGCCGCCCCAAGCGGATGGAGAGATTGATCAGGTGGCAGGTCGTCGCGCTGCGATGCTGGCTTTCGTAATCGGAGATGGGTAGCCGCCGGGCACGGATGCAATCGAAGAAGTTGGCCATGTGGTTGACGATCGCGTCGAGCTTTCCCACGCGATCCGGCCGATTGGGGTCGTCAAAATCGTAGAGTTTGTACTGCTCTTTGGGGAACGGATGGTCCTTCAGTTCGTCCACGGGGGTGCCGGCAATGGTGCCACGGTTGACGAACAGCCGACCTTTTTCCCCTTCAAAGAGGACGCCGACGCGGCCCTCTTCCTGGACGATCAGCTCCACGCCGCTGGGATAGCGGACGGTTGCTCCGAAGTCGATCGGCACATTGTAGCCGTTGGGGATGTTGGGGAGTTTGCCGTGTCCCGCGATTTCGAGGGGGAATTCTCCGATGGCCCATTGGGCGATGTCGATATCGTGGGCGCCCCAGTCGGTGATTTTTCCTCCGGCGTATTCGAACCACCAGCGGAAGGTGTAGTGGCAGCGTTCCTCGGTGTAGGGGACTTCGGGGGCCTGTCCCAGCCAGAGATTCCAGTT
>NZ_JACIYL010000065.1 GCF_014359955.1 Thermogutta sp.
GGCTGAATCGGGCGGCACCCAAGTGGGATTCAAAGTTCGACCGACTCACTGCGGTCCTGTCGCTTTCTCGAGTTTGCCTGAGTTGCCCACTTGAAAGAAGGCGCTTTCAGGGGAGTGCCATCGCACGATCAGTTGGTTGTTTGCGCATTGACTTCCACGGGGGGGATGTCTTCATCCGTCCCCTGAGTCACGCGCTGCGATCGGGCCTTGAGGGCTGCCTCGATAAATGCGCGGAAGAGTGGATGAGCGCGGGTGGGTTGGGATTTGAACTCGGGGTGGAATTGCACAGCCACAAACCACGGATGCCCGACCAACTCGACGATCTCCGCCAGTTTGCCATCCGGGCTGGTACCCGAAACTTGGAGCCCCAGTTCCGCGAAGCGATTCCGATAAGCGTTGTTGAACTCGTAGCGATGTCGATGACGTTCACTGATTTCAAGAGTACCGTACGCCTGAGCGGCCTTGCTCCCGGGAGTGAGCACGGCGGGATACGCCCCCAAACGCATCGTGCCGCCTTTATCGGTGATATGCCGCTGTTCGTCCAGCAGACAGATGACAGGATGGGGGGTGTCCTTGTGAAATTCGGTGGAATGGGCGCCTTCCAGGCCGGCGACATGTCGGGCAAATTCGATGACCGCGCATTGCATGCCCAAACAGATACCAAAGAAGGGAATCTTTTTTTCACGGGCATAGCGGATGGCTTCTACCTTTCCTTCGATGCCCCGCTCGCCGAATCCGCCGGGTACGAGAATCCCATCAACCCCCGCCAGCAGCCGTTCTGGTCCCTCCTGTTCGATCTTCTCGCTGTGCACCCGCTCCACGCGGACGAGAGCCTGATGGGCGATCCCCGCATGGTCAAGGGCCTCGTAGATAGACTTGTAGGCGTCACGATGTTCGACGTATTTGCCCACCACCGCGATGGAGACTTCGCTCTTGGGGTTTCGGATGCGATGAAGGAGTTCATACCAGCTATCCAGATTGAGGGGCCCGGCTTTCAGACCAAGTTTTCGCACAATCAGTTCGTCCAAACCATGCTCCACTAGACTGATGGGCACCTCGTAGATGGAAAAGTCCTTGTCCCGCTCTTCGATGACACAGTCCACGGGAACGTTGCAGAACAGGGCCACCTTGGCACGCGCATCCCGCGTCAGGGGCTTTTCCGTGCGGCAGATGAGGATGTCGGGCTGGATACCGATTTGACGGAGCTGTCCCACAGAGTGCTGGGTGGGCTTGGTCTTGATTTCGCCCGCGGCGCGAAGATAGGGAACCAGTGTCAGATGAATATACAGGCAGTTTTCCCGTCCGATGTCCAGCGATAGCTGACGAATGGCCTCCAGAAAGGGGAGGCTTTCGATATCGCCCACGGTCCCCCCGATCTCTGTGATGACGACGTCCACATCGGGCGCCGCGAGCTTGGTGATCGCTCGTTTGATTTCATTCGTGATGTGGGGGATCACCTGCACGGTTTGGCCGAGGTACTCCCCCCGACGTTCCTTGGTGATCACGGAAAGATAAATCTTGCCCGTCGTGTAATTGCTATCGCGGGTGAGGGGGCTGTTGGTGAAGCGTTCGTAGTGGCCGAGGTCCAGATCGGTTTCGCTGCCGTCATCCAGAACATAGACCTCCCCGTGCTGGTAGGGACTCATGGTGCCGGGATCCACGTTGATGTAGGGATCCATTTTTTGCATGCGCACGGAGAGACCACGGCGTTCCAAAAGCATGCCGATGGAAGCGCTCGTCAACCCTTTGCCCAAGGAACTGACGACCCCACCCGTCACAAAAATATGCTTGGCCATGTTGCATCCACACCTGAATTGAGCAAGAAAATACCCCGAAACCAGGGATGACATGCGGAATTTTCGGATGGCACCCGAAAGCCGATAGAGCAGCGCCACCGCTGGGGTGCGAGCAGAAACTCTCGCTGCAGGACAACGTACGAGCCGGCCGTGGCCAACCGCAACACCTTTATGGCCGATTGTACCGCGCCCTGTAGTTTGCTACAAACCGGCGGTAATCCTCGGGGGTGTCAATCCCACAGGTGGGTGAAGGGATCAGGCCCACAACAATCCGCGCCCCGTGGTAGAGGAAACGCAACTGTTCCAACTTCTCGACCCGCTCCAGAGCGGGCGGCGCAAGGTGGGGGATTTGCAAAAGGTAGTCCCGACGATAGGCGTACAGCCCGATATGTTGCAGAAAGATCGGCGGATCGGCCTGGAGAAGGGAATCGTCCCACTCGCGGGGATGCGGGATCATACTGCGGCTGAAATAAAGGGCGAATCCCCGTCCGTCGCACACCACTTTGACACAGGCGGGATCTGCCAGCCGCTCGCGTTCTCGTATCGGAGCGGCCAGCGTCGCCACCTCTGCTGCGGGGGTGCGTTCCAAAAGATCGACCACCTGATCGATCGCCTCCGGAGGGATTTCCGGCTCGTCCCCCTGCACATTGACGAAGATATCTACCTCCGGCATGGAACGGGCAACCTCGGCCACCCGGTCCGTGCCACTCGGGGCGGTAGGGCTGGTCAGGACAGCTCGTCCCCCGAAACGTTCCACCGCTTGCCGGATTTCTTCATGATCGCAGGCCACGCACACTCCCACGGGTTTGGTGGCCCGTGTCGCCGCCTCGTAAGTATGCTGGATGAGAGGCTTGCCGGTCTCCTGCAGCAACATCTTGCGGGGAAGTCGTGTGGAAGCCAGTCGCGCCGGAATGACGACGTAGCTGGTCATAGGTGCAGTGAATACCTCATGTTGTGTGGCAATCTCAGATCCACGTCGGAAGGTCAAACTGCCCGCTTTTACCGCAAGAATCCGATGAAGAAATTGAACACCCGATTGTCGTCGCCGGGTTCTTCGACCACAGGGAAGCCAAAATCGAAGGCCATCGGGGCAGGTCCCATCATCGGGATCACGACGCGCAACCCGAAACCCACCGCCACGCGGTAGCGATCGGTCCAGTTGTCGATGCTCGGCTCCACGGTCCCGGTGTCGCAGAAGATGACGCCGCGCACCATGTCGTCGGCAGTGATGGGGAACATGTACTCCGCGGAGGCCAGCATAAGGAAGTGTCCCCCCACCGCAACACCGAACTCCCGCGGCGAAGCCCCCCGGTAGTCAAAACCGCGCAGGCTCGAGGTTCCCCCGGCGAAGTAGTGGTCGTACACCGGTGTATCACTTCCGGTGATGCCGATGCGCCCAGCCAGCCCGAGAACGTGGCGGCCAGACCCATCCGGTCTCTGCCACAGGGCGAAATAGCGGCGGTAGTCAAGCTCCACGCGCGGATAATCATGTGTTCCCACCACCTGCTCGAACGATGCCTGGAAGAAATGGCCTTCAGTCGGCAGAAACGCGTTATCCCGCGTGTCATGGGTGAGCGCCACTTCAAATCCGTGCAGGATGTTTGTTCCCATCGCGTCGGCAATGGTGGGCGGGATCCCAAAAGGCGTCACGAGCGGATCGAAAATCTTGATGTCGGCGCCGCGATAGGCGAAGGTTCCTGACAGATCATGCGTAAACTGATAACCAAAGGCCACGCGCCCTCCCAGCCGTTCTTCTGTATATTCGCGGTAATTACGGCGATAGTAGAAGCCGCTCAGGCCGAAGGTGATGTTGCGATCCATAAAATAGGGATCGGAAAAACTGATCATGTAGCGATGCACCTGACTGCCGGGAACAGCTTCCAGGCGAAAGCGCTGACCGGCTCCCCGCCATGCCCGACCTTCAATGATGTCGCGCCAGCTCCGCGGCCAGCGGGTCCAGTCGAAATTCTGCTCTTCGATGATGGCACTCCCCATCACACCGGCGTCCGAGTTCACGCCCACACTGAACATGATCCGCCCGGTGCGGGCTTCTTCCACCATCGGCTGCAACGGCAATTCGAGAGGTTCTTCATCGGGAGGACGGTCGGAGAACACTGACATATCCCCAGGCAGCGGTCGATCGGGAAATACAACGCGGGTAGCCGGGGCAGGCACCTGATCGGCAGGAGCGACATAAACCGGAGGACTGGTCGCCGTGGTTGTTGTTTCCGGGACATCCGGTTGCGTGGCACTCGGCAACGGTTGCAGCGGCAGATTTTGTATCGGCTGCCCGTTCGGGCTGGTCGCCGTATAACCGGTGGGAACAACGCCCGGTGATGTTTGGGGAGACTCCTCATACGTCGCCGGGACGACCCGCGATGGTTCGGAGGGCATTCGCGTTCCGACGGCCGGCACGACTTCCTCGCCGGAGGCAGGACGAGATCCGCCCACAGGCGAAGGCCACAGCCACCGGGGAGGCGCAGGAAGACTCAGGCCGCCCTCCGATTGGCCGCGGATCACGCTCGGCGCTGGGGGCTGCTCGTTGTCGGCAGGCCTCCCCTCCGGTTCTCCGCTCGGTGGTACCGGCCGCTGGGGCCTTTCCGCAATTTGGGGCCCTTCACCTTTTTCCGGCACTGAAGGCAGTTCCGGCGGCGTGAATACAATCTTGGGCTGAACACCCCGAGATGGATCGACTTCGAATATCTGCGATGCCCTGAGTCGGCGTTCGCTGGCTCGAATCTCACGAATATCCGCTATATCACCAGGGGCCAGGGACATCCGATTGAGCACCGTCGTTACCCGTGTGTGCGGTTCCTCCCCGGTGATTTGAACGTTGATCATTCCGACTTTATAAGGACGCCCTTCATCAATCTTATAGACAAGGTCGAGCTGTCCCGGCTCTTCCAGAAAACGCGGATCCGCCTGAACGTCGGCAAACACGTAACCGACCGCCCCGTATTTATCACGCAACCGGTTGAGATCCATCTGGAGTTTACTTTGATCGAAATAATCTCCCGGGTTGAGCTCGAGGTTCTTCGATAGTTCTTCGGTGGAGAATTTTTTATTTCCAAAAAAAGAAATATTCCGGATGCGATATCGGGGGCCTTCGTCGATGATAAATGTCACATAGACCCATTCGCGGGAATCGCTGACAGGATCGGGATAGACCTCGATGTCGCGCCCCACACGGGCCTGGAAGAATCCCAGGCTACGGTAGTATGCGGTAATCCGCTCGACGTCTTCGTCGAGTTGTTTGCGATCAAAGAGTCCTCCAAGGAACCAGAACCAGCCGGGTTTGGTCTGCACCTGCGTTCTCAATCGCGCGTCTGACGCAATCGTGTTGCCGATGAATTGCGTCCAGGCCACGCGCTGGCGACGACCTTCATTGATGAGGAAAATGGCTCCACGATCGCTCGTCTTGTTGCCTTCGATCACCGTGACCCTGGCATGGGGGAATCCCTTCTCGTGATAGAATTGCTCCAATCGGCGTTGGGCCTCGTCCACCTGCCAGGTATCCAGGGGATCACCCGCCTTAAGACCGGTTTCTTTGGCGAGTCGTTTTTCGCTGAATGCTCGATTCCCAACGTATTTCACGTAATGGAGGAGCGGTCGCTCGAGCACTTCAAAGATGACCAGGCGGCCCCCCTGCACCTGGGGTGTGTACGTTTTGATGTCAACAAACAGGCCGGTCCGATAAAGCCGTCTCACATCCTCTTCGAGGGTTTGCACATCGAAGGCCCGCCCGGCCCTCGTCTTGATGGCGGGCAGGTATTTCTCGCGGGGCACGTGCTTGGCACCCACCACGCGGACTTCGACAACCTGTTCTTGCTCGCCGGACTGATCGCCAATCGCACGGTCGTCCGGTTTCGCCTGCTCACCGTCGGCCGCTTCGATGCCAGGGAGACGAGTTTCCGGAATGGCCGCGGATGTTTGGCAGAAAACCTTCGCGGGAGTCCAGATCAACAGGAGACCCGCTAAAGTCGCCCATGCCGCGGTGCTAAGAAGTCCCAGTTTGCTGCGCATCAACGGAGGATCACAGTCTTTCGAGGTACGTCGAAGGGTTGCCGGGGCTATCCCCTCTGGCACTGCGGCAAACAAATACAGAATTTGCCGGGCTGGGGCAAGTCCGATTCGCCATATCCGAAGCAGCGCATGCAGGAAGCGGGGTAAAAAATGGGCTGAGAAAAAATACGCCGTTCCCCGGGGAGCTCCGAGGCCTGTTTCAAAATCGCCATTTCGAGGGAAGAACTGCCCGGAGGCGATCCAGAAGTGACGCGGATCGGTCGGGTGTCTTGACGGAATTGTGAGCTGACCCGGTTTCCGCCGGCTGACCGGCCTGCCTTTCTCGACTGATCTGGGTGGAGAGATCAGCGCGAGGGACAAACGCCCTGAGGTACTGCGGCCAGTAGCTATCCAGCATGCGGAGACAATCGGCGATTTCCCCATTTTCCAGCTTGGCCTGGGCGGGGGCGATGAGCTTGAACAACTCCACCCGTTCTGCCTTGCTGAACGCCAGAGAACACAACTGGATATCGTCGATCCAGACCTCGCCTGGCCCGGCCAGGTCGATTCTCAGATACAAGGGGCCTTTTCTGCCAAGCGGCAAATCAGCCACCTGAACGAGGATGGGCGTCCATTCTGCGCCCACGGTGGGCACCGGCTGACCCATCGCGGAAACACCGATTTCGGCGTATCGGGCGAAGGAGAGTTGTGAGGGATCACCAAACAGAAACACGCGGAGAGGTGGCTGGGGATTTCCCGGCCGTGTTTTCAGCCATAGCCCTACAGTGAGACGGCCCGTCGCTGGTGCTTCGAATGGGTCGCTGATCATGGTGACAGGTGCGCCACGGCTGGCGAGGTAAAGGGAGTAGCTCCCCTGTTTTTTCTCCTGGCTGTCAAGGTGCACCGTGGCATCGGAACCTGCCTGAATCTTCCAGTGGGGAATTTCCCCTGACTTTGTCGGCGGTTGTTCGAAGTCCGCATTCGCCAGGCCTTCGTAAAGCGGGGGTGTGCTCAAAGTGGCCGCCCGCTCGCTCAGCTCCGTAATTTGGTCTTTAAGTCGCTGGATGATCTCCGGATTGTAATGGATCGCGGCCTGTGTGAAAGAGATCTGCGGGGACGTGAACTTTACCGCCAGAAAATCGTACGGCCCAAGGTCAGCATCCCAACGCCACGTGTCGTCGGTATCCTTTTTGATCATGGGAAGAGGGCGCAGCCCGCTGAGTTCCATCACTCGCGTATTGGCCGGTGTCCGAAATTGCAACGTGGCCCTGACCGAAAACCCCGCCTGATTGACGATATAAAGGTAGGTTTCCTGCCCGCGAACAGCGGAACGAATAACGAGCGGCTGGATGGACTTGCTGTTTCCGGGAAAAGAGACGTCGTGAAAAGGAGCGGCGGGAAGCCTTCGGTAAGTGGCCCGCCACACCCGGAGAGCCTCCTCATCACCCATTGAAACGCGCCAGCCGCCGTCTGCAATGAAGCTGGGATCGCCCTCGGCCAGGGCCTGCGCATAACGCCGCAAACTTTCATATCCCCATGGAATGGGTTGGTGAATGATGGCTGTCAAAGCAGGAGTATAGGGGGCGGCCGCATCAAAGCTGGGGATACGGATCTCGCGTGGGGCCTGGTAGAAAAGCACGCCACTGGCGGCCAGCGGACTCGTCCCCTGCCATGCGCGAAACAGTTGATCGACCTCGTACTCGTTGGCCCGCATTCCCAATGGGGCGTGTTCCACCACTCGAAATACGCGGAGAAAAGTGATGCTGGGGTCGCTGGCCAGGACGGTTGGATCAAGGCCCACCTCCTGAAAAACGGCCAGGGGATCTTGCCGCTGCAGGAGCGTTGGTCGGAGGCGATTCTCCCACCGTTCGCCCACAAAAAGGGTGGGGGCCAGCAAATACAGTCGGGCATCCGGACGAACCGCCGTCAATTCCTGGTTGACCCGGGTATAAAAGCTCTGCAGGCGCTGCGCCCGCCAGCGAACCCACTGCCGGAAATACTGTCCCAGAAGAAGCTCGGCCCGCTTTTGGAATCGATCGTCGCCGGTCGCTTCGATGGTGAGGCCGGTCTCTTCGCAGAATCGGGCCACGGTTTCATCGTCCATCCCCCATTCGGGACCGGGCAGTTGCATGTATCCGTAGGCCGAAATCTGAAGGCCCAGCCCGACAAACGACGGATGTTGCCCATAACGGTCGGCAAACTCGTGGATCAAATTGAGGATGGTTTCCTGCACTTCGCGGTGAAGGATGTTGTAGTAGGGAAGCATTCCCCGGTAAGGTTGTGTTGTTTCGTCGAGCGTTCGACCGTCGGGACCCACCCAGCGAAGGTTTCGGCCCTGGTTGCCACGCCGGTGAATTGTGGCCTCCAGATCCGGCAGGGGAGTCGAAAAGTCAATGGCCGGGATGACCATGAATCCATCACGGTCTGCGACGCGTAACACGAGCTCCACAACGTCCTTTCGGACCGGATCCGCACCGTCGGGATGGAAACAACCGTTGTCGTACCGGGGCGTGGGTTGCCAACGTGGGCTGGGAAACAACGTGGATCCGTCGGCCGCCACCGTGAGCACAACCGCGTTGTAACCGGCAAACCGGAGATACTCGGAAAGCCGCGTGGTGGCATCGTAAAATGTCACCCAGTCTTCGATGCCCCGCTCTCGGAACGGCCCGGGCGCGTCGCTCGCCTCAAACGTTGCCGCCAGGAATGGCCGATGGAAGTACGCCGCCACAATCCGGTCGGTGGGAAAAGCTGCGGGAGGAAAATTCTCCGGAAGGTGACGCCAGCCACCATACACGCGGATTCGGCCGTAAATGGCCGGCTCGTTTCCTGGATTGGCGACCATCAGGAATGGCTGCCGGGTTTTCGGCCAGAATACCGCCCGGTAAACCTGCCAGCCGAGCTTCTCTCCCCAGCGGCTCAGTTCGCCCGAGCTTGTCACCCCGATGTCCATCAGGGGCGGAGAGATCGCGCCCATAGCGTTTGGTTCAATCAGCGAGATAAGCAGCGTCTGCTTGCGATCGGCGGGCCATTCGATCTCCAGGAGGTGGGGCGTGCCGGGTTCCATAATGGGCAGCGAATAGATCGCCCAACTTGGTTCCTCTCCCGGCTCGCTGGGGCGAAGTTCCGTGGAGGGCTCCTGCTGGCCTTCCTTCAGGCGGCGCCAGCCTCGGCCCAGCAATCCGTCGCGGGGAAGCAGGTGCAGTCGCGGCAGAGCCGGTGTCATGCGACTCAGGCGTTCCCAAAAGGTGGGATTTCCCGCATCCGCGGCCTCTCCCAACAGCCTCAACTCCGAACGTGTTTCGGTCAGAGTGGAGGCGTTTTCCTTCGCCAGAACGACCACCTGGACACGCCGCTGGACTGTGGGACCGCCCCATCCCAGGGGACGCACGACCGATTCCCCCAAACGTAGCCCGGTAGTGGCAGCGGCCGTCAAAACGACGTCATAAACTCCTTCGGTCTGCGGGAGCACAACTTCCACCGGCACAGCCGTATTGGGATTGGCCGTAGTCTCATACCGGGCGGATGGGAGACTGGGTGCATTACTTCGCCCCAAATTGAACGGATCGAGAAGATTCCAGCGGGCTTGCTGTTCTTCTCTGGCATTCTGAATCCGCACCTCCAGGGTGACCTGGTCCTCGGGATGGAAGGGGCTCCCACGGAATCGCACCCGGAATGACCATGTTTCCCCCGGTTCAAAGATGAGGTGCGGGCGGTCCGTTTCGATGGCCAGGCTATCGCCGGGAGACCGCTCGACGAACAGGCGGTTCTCCTGGTCGTCCACCGGTGCTTCATAAGGGTCCCGCAGCACATTTTTCAGGGGGATCGTCCAGCGCTGCGGTGCCTGGCCGGAGACGGCCAGTTCCACCTGAAGGTTGGCCTGGATCGGGGAATCGACAACCACATCGACCCCCTGATAAATTCGCGGACGCGTCGGGGCGATGATCAGGGCGTTTTCTTCTCGAAAGATAGCGCCCGGCTCGTCAACTTCGGTGCCGAGCAAGGACCAGGAGGCGATCTGTCCCTCGGAAACCGTGATGGTGCCGCTCCAGCGGCGGGGTGTTCCGCCGCCCCAGGAGATCCGCAGTCCCAGGGCTTCCCCGTGCACCGAGGCAACCGAACAGACGAGTACCCCGAGCCCCAGAGTGGCCGTGTAAAGCAAAAAAGACGCGGGTGCGGTTCTGCCTCGCACCAGCGGCAGGAACAAGACCGGTAGTCTCGGACCTCCCTGTCCGAACATGACCTCCTCACGAAACCTCCGATGGATGGACGGGGTTCCCCGTTGCGTTTTGCGCCGCGTGAATTATAACACTCCGCGCAACGCCGACCTAGAGCTTTTTGCGGACCGTGCAATAGCATCAAAGGAACTTTCCCTAGCCGTACAGGCAATTAAATGCGTCCTTTTGATGCACAACATGCGCTCTGCAAACGTGCGCAACTGGCACTTGGGACTTCAAGGATTGCCGGAGCTATCTGTCAGTGGTCACCATACTTTAAAAAGGATTTCCAGTGATGAAAGCCCGCCCCGCATTGCCGCTCCGCTGTGTATTTGGGGCGTCTTTCCTGTTCCTTTTGGCGCGAACCGTGACCACGGGGCATGCGTTGTGACAGGGTAGGACTGTTGGCGCAATCCCGCAGGGATTGCGCTGCCAGGCGGCCGGCGGTGAGGGGCCTTTGAGTGGGCGCAAAAAAGCGGAGGCCCGCTGAGGCCTCCGAACAAAGGTCACGTCAAATCGGATTGCCGTCCGCCGTTTTACC
>NZ_JACIYL010000650.1 GCF_014359955.1 Thermogutta sp.
GCTAAAGCCCCGCACTCCATATGGAGTGCGGCGATTCATCGCCGCTTTTTCGTGAAGGCTTTAGCCTTCACAACCTTGCCGTTGCCCCGGATGGCACGCGATAACCGGTCGGGCCGATTCATGAATCACCCCGACAACACATGGACCATGGCCGAACCAGATTCCGGTAGGGGCAATTCATGGATTGCCCCTACCAGGGTTCGTGACATCGCATGCCCAACTCACAGCGGGCACGACAAGCGTGCCCCTCCGAAACACCCCTCGGAGGGACCTGCTTGTCAGGTCCGACGAACGCCGATTGATTATCCATTCTTCCGCACCGGACCCGACGAGCGGGGCCCGCCGGAAAAAGGTCTCTCCGGGATGCGCAAAGTCAAAGTTTCAATCTGCCGTGGGGGCCGTTCGTGAATGGTCCCTGCCTGCTGGAAAGCCGGTTCAGGAATTGTCCCGGGAACACGGTGCGCCGTGGTATTTCAGAGGTGTTGGCAAAAGGGAGGCGGGGGCACGCCCACGGCCTGGAAGCGGGGGAGTTCTGGGTGTGTTACAATGAGGACGCCTGTGCGACGTCGGAGGCGGCAGGAGCCTTTCCGGCCAAGCGCGACCGAATGCGCTGCGACGGCGTGCAGGTCGTGTGTGTTCGCGTGATTGGCCCTATTGGCTGGTGATGGCCGTTGGAGATTTTTTTCCTGTTCATGTGTGGGGAGGTGTGATCATGCGCGCGGGTGTGATGTGGCTTGCGTGTCTGGGTGTGAGTTTGTGGGGGTTGCCGTCGGGAGCGGCGGAGCCGCAGCGGCCCAATTTTCTCATCATCATGGCGGACGACTGCACGTACAACGATCTACCCGTCTACGGTGGCCAGAACGCTTTCACCCCCAACATCGATCGCCTTGCCCGGGAGGGATTGGTCTTCGATCGGGCGTATTTGAGCATGGCCATGTGTCAGCCCTGCCGGGCCGAGCTGTACACGGGCCTTTATCCGATGCGGAACGGGTGTTGCTGGAACCATTCGGCGTCGCGGCCGGGGATTCGCAGTCTGCCCCATTACCTTTCCGCGCTGGGCTACAGGACGGGGCTGGCGGGCAAGGTGCACGTCGCACCAAAGACGGTTTTTCCATTCGAAGACGTTCCGGGATTTTGCCCAAATTGCACCGCCGACCCCACGCCTCCGCATAACGTCGAGGGGATTCGAGAATTCATGACGCGGAAGAAGGATCAACCCTTCTGCCTGATTGTGGCGTTGGTGGAGCCGCACGTTCCCTGGGTGATGGGAGATCGTTCCCGCTACCCGGTGCGGAACCTCAAGCTGCCGCCTCATATCGCGGACACACCGAAAACGCGGGAAGACTTTGCCGCGTATCTGGCGGAAATCACCTACATGGACAGTCAGGTGGGAGACATCCTGCGGGTGCTGGAGGGAGCGGGACTCCGCGATTCGACGCTCGTGCTGTTTACCTCGGAGCAGGGGGCCCAATTCCCCGGCTGCAAATGGACGAACTGGAACCTTGGGGTCCACACGGCCCTCATCGCGCGATGGCCGGGGCATGTGCCCGCCGGACGCCGGACGGCGGCCCTCGTTCAGTACGCAGACGTGGTCCCCACGCTCATTGAACTTGCCGGTGGCAATCCTGCGGATTTTGGACCGCTGGACGGGACGAGCTTTCGCGACGTGCTGCTGGGGCGAAAAGATGAACATCGCCGCTATGCCTATTTTGCCCACAATAATTTTCCGGAAGGCCCGCCGTACCCCATTCGCTCCGTCACTGACGGCGAATGGCACTACATCCGAAATCTGACGCCGCAGGAGATCTATATCGAGAAACACCTCATGGGCGAGCTCGGGGGTTCCAGAATTCACAACAGATACTGGCCGACCTGGGTGGCCAACTCGTGGGACAATCCCGCCATTTATGGGCTGGTCAAGCGCTACATGGTGCGTCCAGCGGAAGAACTCTATCGGGTTTCTGAGGACCCTTACGAGATGACGAATCTTGCGGGTCGGGCGGAGTTCGCCGAGGTCAAGGCCCGGCTGGCCAAAGAACTCGATCGCTGGCTGGCGGAGCAAAAAGACCCAGGCGTGCCGCTGGATACCCCGGAAGCCCACAAAGCCATGAAGGAGGGCCATCCGCTTTTTTGAACAGTCGGTCACGGGATCGACGCCGCAGCCACGGCGTCCCTGAGGCGAGATGGCTCGGCGTGGGACTCGGCCCGGCAGGCCTCGTGGTCTGCTTCAGCCCGGCTTTTGCACAAACCTATCACATGTCCCGAGCGCGACATGCTGTAGGGGCCATTCATGAATGGCCCCTACCGGGGTTGGTAATGCCTCATCGCCAAGTGAGACCGGGCACAACAAGCGTGCCCCTCCGATTTTTCGAAAACCCTTCGCGCCGAAACACCCCTCGGAGGGACCTGCTCGTCAGGTCCGTTTTTCCCGGAGGGACCTGCCTGTCAGGTCCGTCGTTTAACGTTTGATCATCCACTGTCTTTCCCCGGGGACTGAAGTCCCGCGGGGAAAGCGGGGCTAAAGCCCCGCACTCCATATGGAGTGCGGCGATTCATCGCCGCTTTTTC
>NZ_JACIYL010000651.1 GCF_014359955.1 Thermogutta sp.
CAGCATGGCTCAGGAGATATTCTCGGCGAATTCGCTCGTTTTGCAGACCCCTCCCGATGTGCTGGCAACGTGGCTCGACATTCCGTGGTGTTCCGCCGATCTCTATTACATCGAAAAGCTAGCATGGACCATTCAGGCCTGCCGCGGGATTGTTTGGCGGCCCCTCGGAGAGTGATTATCAGAAATTTTGATCGAGTACGCGGGGAATCGCGCAGCGGTCGAATTTTGGAAACACTTCAACGAGTTGCACGCAGTTAGCGTCACGACGGGCTTATTTCTTCGGTGCCACGTTTTCGGGAAACGACCAGATTCCTCTCCGGGCAAGTCTTGCTTCTGTTTCAGCAAGAAGAAATCGTTCCTTCATGATTTGAGAGTAGGAATATTGGGCCTCCACGCGGCCCAAACCAGCGCGGATGATTTCTTCATTGAGAAGCTTGTCGCCAGCCCACACGTATGCCAGAAGCCGCCCGTACTTGTCCCGCCGGGGACCGTCAAATTCCAACCGCACCCGATTGCCGGCCTGGCGGACGAGGGTGGCCAAGTATTCAGCGGCTTCGGGACCGTAGGGTTCAACGGGGGAGTGCGGTTTTACTGATTCCGGAGCATCCACGCCGATCAGGCGCACTGTTTCCCCGTTGGCAAGTCGAAGGGTATCCCCATCGACCACGCGTTCCACCGTCCATACACCTTCTTCCGTTGAAGGGCCACGACCGGCGTTGTGATTGGCGGAGCGCAGACCACGGTAAACGATCAGGATGAGGATGATCAGCAGGAAGATGACCGAGCGAGAGTCGGGAAACCTGCGCCGGCGTCGAACCGTCCGGGGTATGGGAAGCCTCGGGAATCGCCGGTTCATGGAGATTTGCCCCCATGTGCGAGAAGGTCAGGCTCGGACGTATGTCTATTTGCGCCTCCAGGCGCGGAGGTTTCCGGCATCGAATGAGAGGTGTAATTGGCCCGTTCGCCCCGTTTTGTTTGGATGTGGTGTTCCGCCGACGTCAAAGTTGTGGAGTCTTACAAAAACTTTGTCTGTCCGCGAAAGACCGGAAACCCGCGTCAGTTCTTGCTGAAGCCGAGGATCTTGCTCGTTTCCCGGCCAAGCGGATCCCGCAGGAATCTTTTCCGGCACTCCGAGCAGAGATCGAATTGAAGGACCTTCTCAGCCGTCTCGAAAGCCTCATCACCCAGTTGGTTGAGAGATTCCAGAATGTCCTGAATCTCTTCCAGGTGATCCCGATCATCGGGCTCGTCGTCGTTCAGGGGTTCAAAAGCCGCCCTCACTTCGATTTTCACCTGGTACCGAATGTCGCGGTCCGGATGAATCTCCCGCCGACACAGGTCACACACGTAGCGGATCATCGCTGCTCTCCCGACTACGAGGCTCTCAACGTGGTCAATGGTCGAGCCCTATCCCCAACACTTTCATCGTAATAAGGTTATTGCACGCCGAACAAGTCTCCCGCACCCGTTTTGTTGCGGAGGACCACTGCATCGCTTATACGAAAGCATCGCCCATCTTGACAAGACACAAAACATTTGCTTTTGGCTGCGTCCAGTGCCACGAGGCGGGGTGCCCCAATTTGATCTAGGAAGTTGGCTCACCTTTCCGGTATAATCGGGCCTGTTCACGCAGCAACACAGGGAGCAGTATGCGTCCATCGCCAACCACGGAAGGAGTCACGATGCGGTCCATAGCGATCATGAACCAAAAAGGAGGTGTGGGAAAAACCACCACCGCGGTCAACCTGGCAGCGGCTTTTGCCGCCGAAGGTTTTCGCACCTGTCTCATCGATATGGATCCGCAGGCGCACGCCTCGCTGCATTTCGGCATTGAACCCCAGATTGATATGCTCTCCGTCTATGACGTGCTGGTCCGCGATCGTCCGCTGGCCGACGTCCGTCGCAAAATCACAGAGAACCTCTGGGTAGTCCCGTCTCATTTGGATTTGGCGGCTGCCGAAGTCGAGCTGGCGGGCGTGGTCGGGCGGGAGGTCATTCTGCGCGACAAGCTATCCGAAGATCCAGAGAAATTCGATTTTCTGCTGGTGGATTGCCCGCCCAGTCTGGGAATTCTCACGATCAACGCGCTTGCGGCAGTCAACGAGGTGTTCATTCCGCTCCAGCCCCATTTCCTGGCACTCCACGGACTCAGCAAACTCCTTCAGACCATCGAACTAGTGGCCAAACGGCTTAACAGCCGGTTGCGATTGACGGGGATCATCCTTTGCATGTTCGATTCCCACACCCGGCTGGCACTCGAGGTCTCCGAAGACGTAGGGGCCTTCTTCGGCAATCGCCGCGATGGACGGACCCCCTGGGCAGGCGCTCAACTCTTTCAGACGAGAATCCGCCGAAACGTACGGCTTGCGGAAGCCCCCAGTTTCGGACAGTCAATTTTCCAGTACGCCCCGGATTCCAACGGCGCGGAAGATTATCGCAACCTGGCGAGAGAAATCATTGCCCAAACCGTCCAGGAAAGGCAGTCCCTCAAACAGGCAGGGTAGCCGCGCGGTATGCCGACGACGTCGCAAAGTCTCCACGGGGTGCTTGCTCTGCTGTGCGAGCCG
>NZ_JACIYL010000652.1 GCF_014359955.1 Thermogutta sp.
GAGCGCGCGGCACCGTGGACTCCATCGAGACCTTCCCCTCGCTTGAACGCATAACACCTCCTTCGATAGCGGAGCCGCACACCGTGGAATCGGCGTCCCCGCGGTTTTCCGGATGGTAACCCAGGGTAGCGTCCCCCGGCGGCTTCACTTCATTTTAGCGCGAACCGTCAATCGGCCAAGCGTCAGAGGGTGTCATCACGCTGCCGAGGTGTGCGACTGGATCTATTCCCGTGGGAAGCACGGCCATCAAAAAGTGCAGGTATCAAGCAGTTTCGGTTCGCCACGCCTGCCAGAGGGAACGACATGCTAGCCGTGCTGTCGCGGTTAAAACGCGGTCTCACGGCCGTCGCCAGAGTTTTGGAAAAACAGGGTGGTGGGGACGCCAAAGCCTTTGCGGAATCTCCCGCCGACGATCAATGGATTCTTCGGTGCAGGTCGACGTGCGGGCCTTCGCCCGTCCAAAATCAGGTATGGAAATGCGTTCCCCACCTCGCAGGGCCGATTGATGGGCCACGATTCCGGGGGCGGTGTAAGCCACTGCCTCATACACATCGACGGCCGGCAATCTCCCGTGGATGAGGGAATCTACGAACTCGTGGGTAATGAAAGTGTGGGACCCCTCGTGTCCGGAATCGTGTCGCAATGGTTCGGGAAGCATGTCCGTGGCCCACCACTTGGGGACCGGATAGGCCTCCACTTTGGCGGCTGATCTGACAAATCCTCCGCTGTCGGTTTCCTGCTGATCACCGGCGAAAATGAGGGTGGCCTGAGTTCCCAGGCGATTGTCGCAGAGAAAGCTCATTTTTGTGCCGTACCACTCAGCCCGTTCGCAGCCCAGATGGGCGCCCAGCCACCACACTTCGACGCGGAAGGAGTGCCCCCGATCGGTCGTGAATTCCGCCGTTTCATTCCAGAAGGGATTGCCATAAGGATTACCGCGCAAAAGGGGTGAGTCGTCTCCCCATCCTGTGCAGGAAACGGCCGCCAGCCGTTCCCCGGTCACTCCGATCAAATGAGCCGTACAGTGCGTCGGATAATGCATAGGTGGGAAGCCGTGTCGCCAGGTCGGCCGTCCGTTTTCAAACCAGAGGGACTCCAGCCCTGGGTGACGATACATGGAGTAGGCGGCATAGATCTCACCGAACTTGCCTTCCTGATAGAATCGCCGCGCCGAAATCGTGTGCTGCTGCCAGTAACTTGTTTCGGCCATCATGTAGGTCAAGCCGGTTCTTTCCACGCAGTTGATCAGTTCAGCACATTCTTCCAGTGTCATGGCCGCGGGGACGGCACAGATCACGTGCTTTCCCGAGCGTAGCGCTGCCAGGCAATGGGGGACGTGGTTAGGGGCCTCCGTGAAGATGCCTACAGCATCCAGGTCTTTGGCCTCTTTGAGCATGACTTCCAGCGACTCATAAGCTCGATCGCAGCGATAGACTTTTTGAAGGTGGGCGCGTCGTTCTGGACGAAGGTCTGTTACCGCGGCGACGATGCACTGCGGATGTTCATGCCACTGAAACGTGGAACCGAATCGGCCACCTGCTATTCCAATCCGAATTTTTCGTTCGGGAGACTCTGCCGCGTGGACGGCGCGAGTAAGAAAAAAGCTTGCAAGACTTGCCGAACCGCCCAGGAACGTCCGACGGCTCAAGCGACGGCCATGGCCGTTCGGTAGCTTGGAAGCGGCGGTGTGTGCACTATTCCCGGCCATCAGCTTGACTCCTCTTCAGACAAAGTGCTCCGAGGTTTCCGGAAACCACGCCGTCTCCATCTTGATCTGTCGTCCGAGTGTGTCAAGCTCCTGAAAAGTTTTTTAGTCGGCGACGGCGTCTGTCGTTCGGGCATGTCGTCCGGGAAAGGTCGTTGTGCCGCTTTCACCCTTTTGGGGCAACCTATATAATCGGGCAATTCGGGGGAGGTGAACGCAACCAAGGGGCCAGAAAGGGAACGGGACCAGTCGTCCAACGTGAACCTCATGACACGGAGTGCTCAGGTATGACGCTAGGTTTTGGAATCATTGGATGCGGGTTGATCTCCAAGTTTCACGCACGGGCTATTCGCGAGGTTCCGGATGCCCGGTTGGTGGCCTGCTACGACGTCGTTAAGGAGTCCGCAGAGCGGCTGGCGAGTGAATTCGGCTGCAAAGCCTATCACGATCTGGATGCGTTCCTATCTGATCCTGAGTTGCATGTGGTGACGGTGGCAACTCCGAGCGGTGCGCACATGGAGCCTGCCGTGGCGGCGGCTCGGGCAGGAAAACACGTGATCGTGGAAAAACCGCTCGAAATCACGCTCGAACGGTGTGACGCGATCATTCGCGCATGCGAAGAGGCCAAAGTGGTTCTCTCCACAATCTTTCCTTCTCGGTTCCACGATTCAAGTCAGCTCCTGAAGCGGGCCATCGATCAGCAGCGCTTTGGGCGACTGACGCTCGGTGACGCGTACGTCAAATGGTGGCGAACACAGCAGTATTACGATAGCGGAGCCTGGCGAGGCACGTGGCAGCTCGATGGCGGGGGAGCCTTGATGAACCAGGCCATTCACAGCGTCGATCTTTTGGCCTGGCT
>NZ_JACIYL010000653.1 GCF_014359955.1 Thermogutta sp.
GTCGTCCTACAACCGTCCCTGGTGCACCATTCCGTACAGTTTGCGTAACACACCCAAGCTGAAAACATGAAACATTAGATTAAACACACAATGTCGCCAAATTGCAACCAATCACACAAAAGCGAAGAATAGCCAATACAAGTTGACTTTTTCGGTCAGTAAAGATAAAACAACAGCAACCGTGCAGAGGGTTACTCCTGCTTGGGCGGGGATCGGGCCGAGGGGCTGTGGCGGCTGCGTTTTGAGACAGGTTTTGATCTCCACTCCAGCAGCAGCCACGCCGAAGCCATAATTCATTTGGTGGATCAATGGGCATCGAGCGAAGGTAAACTATTCCACGAGGAGTCTCTGACGGTGAAAAGGACCAAACTTGCCTGGATTGCCGCGTTGCTGGTTCTGGCGGTCGTGCTAGGGCAGCCCCGCTTTTTGGTTGCCGAGATTCCCGATTGGACAGCGCTCTGCGCGGAAGCAGCCAAACAATTTCGGCCGATCACGAAAGAAGATGTCACAACCGCACGAAAGGATTTGGAGGCGGCTGTCGCACGCCTGGAGGCTCGGTTCGAAAGGGCCGGCCCGGAAGTCGAGGGCTGGAAGAAATACCTCCAGTGGACCGTTCTCAAGGCAGAACTTGCAAAAGACTCGCCCGATTTGCGGCCACTCGAGGAAGTGTACTCGCGACTCGCTGCCGGTTATGAGGGTTTGCAATTAACCTGCTTCGCAGACGTTCGTCGGGCCCTTCAGCGCTATGTGGCGCTTTCCCGAGCTGTTGGTGATGCGAGCATCGAAGGCCGCTACCACGCCGTGCTCGATAACCTTCAAAAAGCCCTTATCGAGTATCAACAGTCACAGGACCCCCATGTGGCCTTGACGATTCAGGATCTCCTGGACTGGCTGGAATTGGCCGGGCAGGCGCCAGAGCTGCGGGCGGCTGTTCGCGATGCTTTCGCCCAGCCGAACGCCTTTGTCCGAGTCAAAGAGAATTTTCTCGCGTCCGCATTTGCCGAACCGGTCGATGTCACGGAGGATGTCCGCGAAATCATTCTGGGGACCGATGTGCGAGGAAAAGGGCATATTGTGGGACAACGCTCGCTGGAACTCGTCCCCTCTCCGGATCGGGCTCTGATGGCGATCGTGGTTCAGGGAACCATTCATTCAGACACCGTCGGATTTAACGGACCGGCACGCATCTACTCGCAATCGGTGACTCCATTCACCGCGCGCAAGCTGGTGGCGTTTAGTCCGGACGGTTTGTCCTTCCAACCTGCAACCTGCTCCGCCACAACCCACAGTGACATCCAGGATGTGGACGTGACATGCAATAGCGCGTGTGTGGAACGCATTGCGTGGCGGCGAACATTCAAACAGAAGAGTGCTGCCGAATGGGAAGCTGCGCGAAAGGCAGAACGCCGTGTGGAACGTCGCGTTGACAGCGAGGCCGACCCGCAATTGGAAAAAGCGGCCGAGCGCTACCAGACCCGTGTTCGGCAACCCCTTCTCGACCGAAGCCTTTTCCCGCAATGGCAGCTAAGCACGTCCGAGGACGAGCTGAGCATGAGGGTTCTGCAGCTTGGGCACGGTGGCCTGGGAGCGGCCGATGCTCCCCCTGAAGTGGCGAAAGATGGTGCCATCGCCCTCCGGGTTCACCATACCTGGTTTAACAATCTCGCGGAGGGTTTTCTGGGCGGAATGATTCTCAAGGAGGAACGCCTCCAGCAGCTTGCCCAGGATCTCCTGGGACGTGTCCCCGAGGAACTCAAGCGAGACGAAGGGGAAGAGCCCTGGACCGTACGGTTCGCTGCACGCCGGCCCATCGCGGTGACGTTCGCGGACGGGCGGCTGGTCGTGGAATTTCGCGGGGAAACCTACTGGCGCGGCGACCGGGCCTATCCCGGTATGGACGTCCGCGCCACATATCGCATTGAATCCGGCACCGGAGACAAAGGGCCCGAGATCCGGCTTGTCCGCGAAGGTCCGCTGACTGTGTTACCTCCCAATTTCGACCCGGAGCGGGATCGCCTCTCCGTGCGGCAACAGACCATCCGCAGCCTGCTGGAACGGCGATTCGAAAAAATCTTCCGGGAAACAATCACGATTGAACCCATCAAGCTGGAAGGCCAGTGGGCCAAAGCCGGGCCGCTCGTCGTCACGCACCTGGAAACCACAGGGGGATGGCTAAGAGCGGTGCTTGACCCCGCCCGGTGAACAGTGTCTGAAAACTGCGGCCACCAGAGCGCCTTTCACGAGGTCAATCGCAACCCTGCGACATCGCGGCTTGCTGGTGGGGGCTCCCGACTGAAAAAGCGCGATCGATTCGTCAATCGATGACTGCCTCCCAGGGACGATTTGGGAGTGCAATGCGCCACACCGCGCCCGGCAGGCGCTATTTTCTGTCTTTTTCAACAGGTGTATCTTTCTTTTGGCTGTATGATAGATGGAAGGCCTCATCCGGCCGTGTGACCGGTGTAGTGAATCCGGGCGGTATCAGTTTGCGCAGCGAGTCACTGGCCCGGATGCCTCGGGGTTCGCCCGCCGCCGGGACGATGGCGTACTGAAA
>NZ_JACIYL010000654.1 GCF_014359955.1 Thermogutta sp.
GAAGGAGGGCGTCATGGCAGTGGGGCTAGCGGCTGCGATTCGCGAGCAAACGGGGATGATTCTCCTGGAACGGCTAGGGACGGGACCGTGCTTCGAAACCTGGCAGGCAGTGGCTTACACCGGAGTTCCTGCGCTGGTTAAAGTGTTCCGTGAGCCCTGGTTTTTAGACGCTGCGGAACTCGAACGCTTCCATGATTATCTCGACGAACTCACGATGATCGCTTGGCACCCGCACCTGAACCGACTCGTGGACTGGTGGAACGTCTCGGGCCGACTGGTCCTTTGGTACCAAGAGCCGGGTTCGGAAGTGCTTTTAGGCAGTTGGGCACGTTCCCCAGTTCCCACGCCACCTGAAAAACTCTTTCCTTCTCTCACGGATATAGCGAGTGCCCTCGATTATGTCGGCCGTATGGGGAGCTTTCATGGTTACCTCAAGCCCCATCATCTTTTGGAGTCCCTAGGGACTCGCTCCCTCGTCGAAACGGGACTTCTGCCTCTTCGTTTTTATCTTTGGAATCGCTTTCGTGTGCGCGTTTCCTGGGAATTTGTCCCGCCGGAACTCCAACGGGGTGAAAAGCCATCGCCGACCACGGAGCTCTACTCGCTCGGATTGATTTACCTCATGTTTCGCACGGGATGGCTGCCGGCGGCCCAGGAGTCTCCGCAAGTCGCGCAAGAGGACGAGGTCCTCGTCCAAGTCGGAAGGCTGGAAAAATGGGAGCGGGATTTGGTGCAACCCCTTCTTGCTCCGTCCCCTGCAGAGCGGCCGCAGTTCAGCCCGCTCGATTGGGTGCTCGCCTTGCGGCAGCGCTATTTTGAGATGTCTTCGGTTCCCTCCGGTCAGAAAGACGTGCACCACAAAGTGACGGAACTCGTCCTCGAAGATCGCGAGCTTACAACCGTTGAGCTTTCCCGACTTCAGCCCGGGGGAACTCTCTGGCTGACGTCACACGTTTATCACCTCCGAGAACCACTCGTCCTCTGGAAACCGCTCCGCATTTGTGGGCAGGGGAAAAAACCAGCGCGGATTGTGGTGCATGGTTGCCGAGTAGGCATGGAAATTCTCGCCTGCGGTGAGGTGGTTCTGGAGAATCTCGCCTTCCAGCATAAAGGAGAGGAGCCTGCCGATATCGTGCGGGTTCGTGCTGGAAAGCTCCTCGCCGAGCGCTGTGACTTCAAGGGGAATGGGGCGGATCAAGGAATCAACATTACGGAACGAGGGGAGGGCATCATCCGCCACTGTGTATTTCGTGGCCTTGACACGGGAATCGCTGTAGGCGTTCATGGTCGCGCACAGATTGAGAACTGCCGCTGTGAGGGGAACCAATTTGCCGGGATTGTGGTTAACGAACATAGTCAGGCCGTCATCGCCAACTGTGAGATTCTGGAAAACGGGGAACAGGGGATCTACGTCGGGCTCCATGCCGCAGCCGAATTGGTGGATAATCGCTGTCTTCGCAACAAAGACGCTGGGATTGCCGTGTTTGACTCGGCGCGGGTAAGCGTCCAGCGCAACGCGTGCGCACTCAATCGAGGAAACGGGATCAACATTGCCTCGGCAAAGCATGCGATCCTCACGGACAATACGTGTTCGCAAAACGGAGAATATGGGATCGGTTGTTACTCAGGTGAGACGGTCGCCATCACTTACAACCGGTGTGTTGGAAATCTCCGGGGGGGCATCGACTTAGGGGAGCTTCCCTCAGTTCAGGTGAGAGCCAATACGGTGGCTGGAAATCACGGGCCCGGTATCGAGATCTCCACCGGGTTAGTCAGTTATGAGTCGGCCGAACCTGAACAGAAACGCGTTTCCGCGGCGAGTGTCCTCGTCAGCGTAAACGTGTCTAGCCGCAATGACGGACCGGGCGTGTGGGTCCGCAAGGAGGCACAGGTGACACTGAGAGGAAATCAATGCATAAATAACGGAGGGCCGGGCATCCTCTTTTCCGACTCGAGCGGTGGCCGGGCAACAGGTAATCGATGCCAGGGGAATGCAGGCGGCGGGATTCGCGTAGAAGACTCGGCGGCTCCTTTTCTGGATGGCAACCTGACAGAAGACGAGAATGACCCAAACACTGGAATGGGAAAAGCCTAGGGGCCAGATGATGGGCTCCCACAGTGACCTGTCAGAGAGTTTCACCCGTGTCGCGGACAAGTCCGGGGAACCGAGCGGCGACATCAAAAAAGGCTTCCTCCTACCAAGCGGCTGAGTCTGACAACGGACATGTCCACGACGGGGGCGGCCACGAAAACCCTCGGTAGATTGGCACCATTCCTTCTCGATTACCTTCGCCCGTTGTTCAAAGCCAACGCCTTGCTGCCGGGTGGCCTCCTGCGTACGTTAGCGTTCTTCTCCAACCGAAAATGGCAATTCCTGTCTGCGGGTCTTACGGCGGGGCGTTAAGCCCGGACTCGGAGTGTTGTTAGCCCTTACGGCTCGACAAACCACTACACGGCCGTGGTTCCTCGTGCGAGTTTCCACAAGGGGATGGTGAAAGCGTGCGTAGGTGCGTAGCGTGTCTGAGTCGCACATCGCGTTCCACGAACTGATC
>NZ_JACIYL010000655.1 GCF_014359955.1 Thermogutta sp.
CGGGATCTTGAAGACCCTGAACAAGTTTATCAACGGCATCTGACTTCAGATCCGAGGCCAATTCCGCCATTTGGAGAATTCGCTCTAACGGATACTCCTTGCTCTGACCATACCGGTACGGCGACCCACTACCAGCGCGGGTATGAATTTCGTCCTCTGGTAGAAAACCAACATCGCGAGTTTCCAGGATATGCTCGCGAAGGACGGTGCGCAGCTCTTTCAGCTTCTCCTGGTAGGCGGGATTGTCGGCGAGGTTGTGAACTTCGTCGGGATCCGTTGCGAGGTCGTAAAGTTCCTCGGTGGCTTTGGGGACCTGCCAGAAGTAGGCCTGTTCCGGGGTGAGCTTCCCCTCATCGAACAGTTGCTTCCATACTCGCGTGGTGGGAGTTTCGAACATATATTCGACGTGCTGACCCCAGGGAAGATGGGGCATGAAATTCCGAATGTAAACAAATCGCCCATCCGTAACACTGCGAACCAGGTCGTAGCGTTCATCCATCCGACCGCGCAGACCGAACAGATACGCAGACGGTTCCGCAGCGTAAACGCCGAGAAATGGCCGTCCCTGCATATAGGCGGGCGGTTTGATTCCCACAAGGCTGAGAAGTGTGGGGCCGAGATCCACAAACGACACGAGCCGGGACGACCGTCCACCCGGCTTGTAGTCTGGCGGGGCCAGATGTTGAAATTTCGGCGGGATATAAACAATGAGCGGTACCTGAAGCCCCGAATTATAAGGACATCGTTTACATCGCGGCATTCCCGGCCCGTGATCCCCATAGAAAAATACAATCGTATCGTCCGCCAGGCCCGCCTCTTCTAATTCTTTCAGTTTTTCTCCGGCCATGCGGTCCATGGTCGTGATATTGTCGTAATACTGGGCCCAATCCTGTCGCACTTCGATCGTATCAGGATGGTACGTGGGGACGCGGACCTTGGCGGGATCGTGAATCCATTCGTGGGGGCGTCGCCGCACCTGGCTTTCGTGAGTTACGGTGAAGTTGAAGATGGCAAAAAACGGCTGACCGGGCTGCCGATTCTTCCAGTGTGCCTTGTTCGATGACTCGTCCCATACCTGACCGGGTTTTTCAAGGTTGTAATCTTCTTTGCTGTTATTCGTGCAGTAGTAACCCGCTTCTCGCAGAAATTGGGGATAGAACTTGGTGCCTTCTGGTGGTGTGATCAGGCTCCGCATGTGTTCTGACCCCGTACTGCTCGGATACATTCCCGAGATGATGGCCGTTCGGGCAGGGGCACAGACGGGTGCCGTGGACCACGCCCGGGTGTAAATCGTGCCCTTGGCTGCGAGCCGGTCCAGATTGGGCGTATCGGCGTACGAATCACCGTAGCAGCCGAGGTGGGGACCGATATCCTCGCAGGTGATCCACAGGATGTTGGGCCGGGACTGCTCGGCCGCTTGACCGACAGCGTCGGGCACCATTCCGGTGGTCCACCACAATACTCCGACAACCGTCGCCCAGGTTTTCCACCATCTGTCGCAGTTCATCATCATGACCTCCCCAGATTCGAGCTGACCTTCCCCAGAACGGTTACCGCTGTTTCGAGCTTTTCCATGATGTAAAACGCCACGGAGGTTAATTTCGGCCCGTGTGTCAGGGGCATGAGTAATATCCTGAAAGCCGATTCATCCAAAGCGGCGGCCGCTTTTCTCACCGGGAGGCTTTCTATAGTGTGAGTCGGAGAAGAATTCATTGCAACAGGATGCACAGGTTAAAGTACCATGAACGCCCCGATTTACATGCTGGTGAGCCCGCGCAGAATTTGTTATCATGGCAACTCACGCGAGTGTTTTTCCCCGGAATCAGCGTGACAATACAGGTGGAGAGTTTCCATGATGGCATGGCTTCGGCTGCTTGGGGTATTTGGTGTCCTCACCCTGGTTGAGTGGACCGGTGTTTCGGCAGAACAGAGTATCTATCAATACGACATTGTCGTCTACGGCGGCACTTCGGCGGGTGTGATGGCTGCCGTTGAGGCCCGCATGCTGGGCCGGAGCGTGGCGATTGTCTGTCCCGAGAAACATCTCGGTGGGATGTCCAGCAGTGGTCTGGGCTGGACTGATACCGGCAATAAAGCTGTGATCGGCGGGCTCGCTCGGGAGTTTTACCACCGTATTTGGAAACATTATCAAAAGCCGGAAGCCTGGAAGTGGCAGAAACGGGAGGAATACGGCAATCGGGGGCAGGGGACTCCGGCGATCGACGGTGAACGCCGCACGATGTGGATTTTCGAACCTCACGTCGCGGAAGCGGTTTTCGAAGATTTTGTCCGTGAATATTCAATCCCCACTTTTCGGGACGAGTGGCTGGATCGGGAAAAGGGCGTCGTGAAACAAGAGGGGCGAATCCGCACGATTCGGATGCTGAGTGGAAAGGTGTTCGCCGCAACGGTGTTCATCGACGCCACATACGAGGGAGACCTCATGGCCGCGGCGGGATGTCGGTATCGCGTGGGGCGGGAGTCCCAGAAAGAATATGGTGAGAAATGGGCGGGTGTGCAAATCGGGGTTCTCCATCATCGCCATCATTTTG
>NZ_JACIYL010000656.1 GCF_014359955.1 Thermogutta sp.
CCTGGAAGCAACCCGACAGTTGCTGGCCCTGATGATCCGTCAAAACGGAATCAAACCGGAAGACATCGCCAGCGCGATTTTCACCACCACGCCCGATTTGAATGCGGAGTTCCCTGCCCTGGCTGCCCGGCAATTGGGATGGATGAATGTGGCCATGCTCTGTGGCCACGAACTGGATGTTCCCGGCGCCCTGCCGCGATGCATCCGCGTCCTCATTCTGTGGAATACCACAAAGAAGGCCGAGGAAATCGTCCACGTGTACATCAAAGGCGCCGAGAAACTTCGGCCGGACCTTTCCTCTCTGCCGCCGGTGGACTGGGAGGAACTCGAGCGATGGATTCAGGCCCATCTCAATCGGGAAGCAAAACCGAGCGGTCGTGCAGACCCGGCCTCCAGATCCGTGACCGGGAAACTGTCCCTGGCGGTTGGTGAGCAGCCCGATGGTGCAGCCTCGCAGGCAAGCTCCTCACCTTCCGAGCCGCGCGGGAAGTGAGACGGCACCCCGTCATAGACCTCTCCCATGGTTCAGGAATGTTCGCCCGATCGCGGGCCTAGGGTCACCGTCGCCTGGCCCTGGCGATTCTTCGCCATCGCAGGCCAGGATTTCACCCCGCTTGCCTTTGAGCCATAATGGGCTGTAAAAGCGAACCTGCCGGGGCAGTCTGGAGTATAGCAAACAAGAGAGTTGCGTTGATCAAGTTATTTGAAAACCCGTGAATCTTCACATATAAGCGTGACCACCATGGCGGAAACGGCATATCCCCTTCCTCAGGCACTGTTGCGCCTTTTGAAAGAGGATCCACGCTACAAACTCGACGCCTATCTGTTTGTCTTTCAGGCGCTGGATTATGCCCGCAAACTGGGCATGGGGCGCAAAGCCCCCAGCGAACCTCTCCCCGAAGAAGTGCGTCAGGAGGCGCAGCAACTTGGGCTGGAAACTTCACCGGAGGAGGAAGAGGAGGAAGCACGGCACGTTTCGGGCCAGGAACTCTGCGAGGCCGCCCGCCTCTACGCCACAGAGCAGTACGGCTATCTCGCCAAAACAGTCCTCAACAGTTGGGGCATCTACTCCACGAGCGATTTTGGCGAAATAGTGTACAACCTCATCCGCATCGGGCTCATGCGCAAGACACGAGAGGACCGACGCGAGGATTTCGACAACGTTTACGATTTTGAGGAAGTATTCTGTCGGAACTATCAGTTTGCCCGACCTAACCGAACGCGTCCTGCTGAATGAACCACTCAGGTAAAGGACCCCGCAAGGCGGCACGCTCCCAGCCTTTCACCCAAGCACCCGGAAAAGCCGAGCGAGAATCCCCGAATGCCCCATCGCGTCGGCAGCCGGGTCGCTGGGAAAGGGTCCGCCTTGGCCTGATGAGCGTGGTCCTGTTTCTCTGGATCGCAGCGCTGGTCGCGCTCGCCGTCCTCACGTCTTCGTAAAGAAGCGCGACGACTTCAGGAGCCGAGCTTCTGGACGACGTAGGGGTGGGGCCGCTTGCGAACGACTGTCGCCGAAATAATCTTGTCGGGTTCCGGAGGATTCGGCGCCTGAGGATCGCGCGGCTGGAGCTTTTCCACCACATCCATCCCCGAAATGACGCGGCCAAACACGGTGTGCTTGCCATTGAGATGGCTCGTCGGCATATAGGTGATGAAAAACTGCGACCCGTTGGTGTTGGGTCCCGCGTTGGCCATGCTGAGACTCCCGCGGAAATGCAGCCGCGCGTTGGGCGCATTGCACTCATCGGCAATCTTATAGCCGGGACCGCCGGTTCCATCGCCTTTGGGACAACCGGCCTGGGCCATGAATCCGGGGATGACGCGATGGAACGTCAACCCGTTGTAGAACCCCTGCTCCACCAGGGTGATGAAGTTGGCGACCGTGTTGGGGGCTTCATTCTCGAACAGTTCCAGAAGGATGTCGCCTTTGGTGGTTTTCAGCAGAACCCGCGGGAGGTCGTCGGCTTTGGCCTCGGCCTGGCGCTTTTGGTCCTCGATCGGTTTCTGCTTGGCGTAGAACTCGGCCGCTTCCCGCAAAGCGGTGACCTGGTCATCCTTAATCCCCAATTCTTCGATCTTCTTAAAATAGTTCGTGGCCTTTTCGAAATCCTCCAGGGCAAACGCCGCCTTTCCGGCCGCCAGGTACGCCACAGGAGATTTGACATTGTTCTTCAGGAGTTTTTCCGAAAGGGCCAGGGCCTCCTGGAATTTCCCGGAGTCCCCATCGTCGAGCGCCACCTCCAGCAAAAGATCCACAAGATCCCCCTCGGTTTGCGGATTCTCATCATACGCGGCTTCCGCCGCCGCAATGAGCCCCGGCAATTTCTGTTGCGCTTCGTCCACCAGTTTTTCGTACTGCTGGCGAAGCTGAGACATTTCTGCCGGGTTGGCGTTAGGATACTTCATGCGGATTTCCCGAATTTGCGTTAAAAGGTCGACCCATTCTGCGAGAGCCTTCCGAAAGGCCTCCGCTTTGGGTCCGGACGGGGCAGACGTAGCGGGGGGCGGAGAAGCCGGTTCGGCCAAAACGGTGAGGGCCTTCAATC